>JARBCG010000060.1 GCA_028803175.1 Wolbachia sp. | reverse complement strand
TAATGATTTTAACATCTAGTTTTTAAACTCATAATCTGCTTTACATGCGTTTTTTTTAACCATCAGCTTTAGCTGGTTGTAATTGATTTTGGATAATCTAAATTTTCAACATTTTTGATCAGTTATTATACTACTGCATTTTCTTTAAAAATAGGAAGCAAAATAGTATATATAGGAAGATCTTTATCATTGAAATCGTTGTAATCTGCATTTTGGTCAGATGTTCTATACAAGCTAAAAACTGTAGTGACTAATTTAAATAAGGAACTAGAATATCCAATTATCAGTATAGATATCAAAATAAATATCAAAGCAAAGTCAAAGTACGCATATCTTTCTATCAGTGTTAAAGTTGAAATTGTAGTAGTAAAAGATGCATAAATTACTGAACTGAGTTTAATACTTTTAGCTGAAAGCCTGGAGTTTCTATAGTATAGATTATTACTTGTAAATTCTAAAGTACTAAAATGTGAATTAAGAAAGCTTAAAACTTGATGATCATTTACTTTTATTAATATGTAATCAAAGTCATAGTGGAGTTCAATCAAGTTAACGAAATCTGAACTAATATCTTCAAATACGAAAAAGATAGTATTATTTAATTTCTGCCAAGGAATTATATAATACTTATAATAGAATGGCTTTTCATCTTCTTTGCACAAGCTAAGGTCAAATTTAATACCTATATTGTCAACTTGCAATATAAGCTGTTGCTGCATGTATTAGTGTAATTTCTTATTTAAATCACGAGATAGTGATGATATAACTTTATGTTTATCATCTTTATATTCGTTCATCATTTTTTTTACGGTGTTAGCTGCAACACTAGCTGTATTAGCTTTTATGTCTCCAACAGCTTTTTTAATTTGCTCAGAAGCTTGCTTTGCGTTGGAGTTCATTTTACCATCTAGAGTTTTTTCTAATTCATGCATCTTATACTTCATGATCTCTGCTGCCTGACTAGACGCACCTTTTAGCAGTGCACTCGCTCTTGCATCTAACTCGTTATATTCTTTTAAAAATTTTCTATAATGATCAACTGCATCTTTTGTAAAGGAGTTAGTTATTTGATCTAAAATTTCGTCCTGAGTACGCTTTTTCTTAAGAACTTTTTTTATTATTTTTTTTAATAAATTATACGAAAGAATAAAACCCACACAGAAAGCAATATTAACAATTAACGACGTAGACATAAAAACCTCTAGTATTCTTTAGATATTAAGTTAGCAACAGGTTCCTCTTTAACTTGAGAATTAGTAAGCTTAGTATAGTAAATTAAAGCAATATTAACAGACATTTGTTTTAACTCTTCCACATATTCAGCTTTAAATTTTACTATTTCTTCTTCAACGAACTTGCTCATTTTTTTACTTTCTTCTTCTAATATGTCTTTTATGTTAGCTTGCATTTCTTCTGCCTGAGCAACTGCGTTATCTATGATTCTTTTTGCATGTATCTTAGCTTGATATAAAGCCGCATTGTATTTACCCATTTGATTTTCTGTGAACTTCAAAAGACAAACAGCACCATTGAAGGAATCTAATATTCCCTTATTTCTAGTATTTATAATCTCATCTAACTTTGGTAAAAATACACAACTTACTACAAGAAAAAGCGAAGAGAAAAAAATCAAAAACCAAAAAACTTGAGAAAAGAAAGTTGACACATCAAGTTGTGGCATATTAGGCAACAAATATTAATAATAACGCAAGTAAAAATGCAAATAATCCCATTGCTTCAACTAAAGCCGCTCCTGTGTAAACATACTTTTTCATCTTATCATCTGATTCAGGATTTCTTGCAAGCCCATTTAACATAGTAGAAAATATATTAGCTACACCTAAACCAGCACCTAACATACCAAATACACTTAAACCAATTGCTATAAATTTCAAAGCTACTAAATCCATACATTAACCTTTAACTGTTTCTTTACAATATAATTATAAAATGTCCCGTAGGAAAGTCAATTATTTTACTGCATCTGATAAATACACACACGTTAGCGAGGTAAATATATAAGCTTGTAAAATCGCAACAAACACTTCAAATCCTATTAATGCAATGATAAAGAAAAATGGAATGGGAGTAAGAAATATATTCATATTTACGATAAATCCAGCAATCACCTTGATAATTGTATGACCTGCTATCATATTTGCAGCTAACCTTATTGATAGACTTATTGGCCTTGCCAAGTAAGCAAATAATTCGATAAAGATCATCATAGGTGCAAGCCACAAAGGAGTACCATTTGGCAATAATATACGTAAAAACTCTACTCCTCTTTCCTTAAATCCACTGATCGTTATATAAATGAAAACAACTACGGATAAAGCGAAAGTAACAATTACATGGCTTGTCACTGTAAAACCATAAGGAAGAATGCCGACTAAATTACACGATAAAATAAAAGTAAAAACTGTGAATACTAGTGGGATATGCTTTAGACCTTTACTGCCAGTATTATTTTCTATTATTGAGATTATAAAATCATAAATATACTCAACTGCAACTTGTAGATATCCTGGTATTACTGACTTTTTTCTTATTCCAATCAATAAAAACATAGTTACTAGTATTACTGAAATCATCATAAAAAGTGATGAATTAGTAAAACTTATGTCACATCCAAACAATTTAGGTAACTCTACTATTGTATATACTTCGAATTGTTCTAGTGGATTTAATGCCATTTTGACCCTATAAATCTAAATTACATGCAGTAAATAAAGTATTAATTTTATAAGATTAAGTCAAGGGTTAAGCGTATTTTATTCATATAATTATATAGGATATATGTTAAAAAAAAGAATAAACCTGTATTAATTTATAGTAAAATGGGATTATTTTGTTGTTTAGATAAAAATTATAGTAGAGTACTTTAATGGATTTATTTTTTTGATAAATAGTGAGTAATATCATTATAAAAAAATTTGGTGGAACATCTTTAACAGATGTAAGGCGAGTTGCGCACTTGATAAAAAATGATGTTGAGAAAGGGTATAATGTAGTAGTGGTTGTGTCTGCTGTTGCAGGTTTTACTGACAAGATGGCTTTTCAGGCTAGGCAAATTTCAAATTTAAGCTGTAAGCAAGCGTTATCGGAATACGATGTTATACTTTCTGCAGGGGAGCAGATTTCTTGTGGGTTATTAGCAATAACTCTTCAATCTGTTGGCATTAATGCTAAATCATGGCTTGCTTGGCAATTACCCATCATAACTGATAATTTTTATTCTGGATCAAAAATAAAAGAAATAAGAATCGACCATTTAAGGAAGTCATTTTCTGAAGGTTGTACTGTTGCAATAATTGCTGGCTTTCAAGGCGTATGTAATGGTAGAGTGACTACTTTTGGAAGAGGTGGATCAGATATCTCAGCAGTCGCTTTAGCTGTAGCTTTTAATGTCAAAACTTGTGAAATTTTTACCGATATTGATGGAATATATACAGCAGATCCAAAAATTGTCCCTAAGGCACGCAAACTCAAATATATTTCATACAATGAAATGTTGGAAATGTCGTCATCTGGTGCTAGAATCTTACATAATCGTTCAGTACAACTTGCAATGAGACATAATATTAAGATGAAAGTACTTTCAACTTTTAAAGAAACAGAAGGTACTACTGTATTACATAAGATGGATGTACTGGAGAAATATTTTATTACTGGAATCACTTATAGCACTAATGAAGCACTTATAACTCTCACTAGCCCTTCAAATATTTTGCATATTTTACAAGAGTTAACAGGTACAAATGTAAAGATTGATATGATACATGGCTCAAGTTTTGTAATTTCCAAATTTGATATTGATTTAGTAACAAAAGTGCTAAGAGATTGTATCATAGATGACGATATAGCCAAAATTTCAATAATTGGTGTTGGTGTTATGTCTAACACTGAGGTGATGTGCCGTATGTTAAAAGTCCTAGAAAAAATCAAAGTAGAAATGCTTGCTATCATAACATCAGAGATCAAAATCAGTATAATTATTAAAAAAGAATACGCTGAAACTTTAATGAAAAATCTGTATAATGAATATGATCTTGATCTTATAAATTAATGGAATCTAGACTATTACTCTATCAAGTCTTAGTTGTTCTGTCTCTATGTTTTGGAGCATATCAAGTTGGATACCGTCTGCTTCATTGTCTCCTGAAGCAAAGCTCTTTCAATTCTCAAGTACTATCTTATCCTTATTAATTCTATCTTAGGAGTTATGAAAGTTGTGCATTTCTTTGGGGTATGTCTATATTAGGCTCTCCTTGTGGGGAAGCAGTATTACATGACGGCCTTTGACCTGTACTGTTGCAGTATTCAAATACAGAAATAAGCAAAGTAGCTAAAGTATACCTAAGAGTGGAACCTAGAAATATTGGAAGTATCTGGGAAGATTGACATGAATCCGTTATACTTTGAACGATAGGCCAAACTTCTTCAAATACAAGTAAACCACTGCCAACATTGAATAATAACTGTGAAGCAAAGAAATACCCTTTGCTAAAGCTAACTATTACATTACTCAGTACATCAGCAAGTATAGTAGCACTGTATAAGAAAATTAACCCTACCAACGCCAACTATGGATTAACCAACAAAGCAGACAGAGGAGATTCTGGGATTTTTACCCTTTAAACAATATGAAACAAGAGTAGATATAATGTGTACTAAAAAATTAATTGGTGATCTATGACGAGAATATTAAATTTTAAACTTATTTTTTGAATAATCAAAAACTGTTTCAATAATAAATTATTTTCTGAGTAAAACCTTCTCATTAAACGGCATTAACGTATTTTTCATTCCATTTTTTATATGAGTTACAAATTTCAAATTGCAGTCAAGAAGCTCTTGAAAAAGCTCCAAATAACAGGCAAGTAAGCCTCTTTGTCATAAGTCTCTCTTCAATCTTGGCACGGGTTTTCTGTCGTCAACATTGCCTTTTTCAGTACAACACTAAAGCTTCTTGGTAGTATTACATTGTCTATTAGTAGCATAAGTTATTCTGTAAAGTTTGTTGTGCAGCAATTAGCTTTGCTTAATAACCTGCAAAGATAGTTCACGTAGATGATTACTACCTACCTTAGAAGGTGCACCCATTAGAACATCTTCACCTTGTTGATTCATCGGAAAACATATTACTTCACGAATGTTTGGTTCATCAGCAAGTAACATAACCACTCTATCAACCCCAGGTGCTATGCCACCATGAGGTGGCACCCCAAATCTAAATGCACGGACTAGCGCTCCAAATTTTGTATCAACTTCTTCTTTGCTATAGCCTGCAATAGCAAAAGCTTTATACATTATATCTAGTTTGTTATTACGAATTGCACCACTTGATAACTCTATTCCATTGCAAACTAGGTCATATTGGTATGCGATAATATCAAGAGGATGTTTTTCTTCTAAATCTTTAAGGCCACCATGTGGCATGGAAAATGGATTGTGAAAAAAGTCGATCTTTTTACTTTTATCATCATACGCAAAGTACGGGAAATCAATAATCCAGCAAAATTTAAAGATATTATCATCAATCAGACCTAATTCTGATCCTAAAAGAGTACGTACTTTTCCTGCAATTGTTGCTGCTTCATCTTCTTTATCAGAGGCAAAAAATATGCTATCTCCAGGGTTTATACTTGTTATCTCTCTAATTTGATTTAGCCTATTTTCATCAAGGAATTTAGCAATAGGCCCTTTTGCAGTTCCATCTTCGTCGAAAGTTATATATCCAAGGCCTTTAGCGCCAAATTCCTTTTGCGCATGCTCTGTTTTTTTGTCAAAAAAGCTGCGTGGTTCCTGTGCTGTTTGAGGAGCAGGAATTGCTCTAACTATCATGCCACGTTCAATATTGCTTTTGAAAATATTAAACTCTGAATCACGAAAAATTTCTGTTACATCACTGATGAGTAGTGGATTTCGTAGATCTGGTTTATCGGATCCATATTTAAGCATTGCTTCTTTATAAGTAATACGTGGAAAATCTTTGATTATAGATTTTTTAGAAAATTTAATAAACACACCATATAAAACAGATTCGATGATTTGAAAAATATCCTCTTGAGTCACAAAAGACATTTCGAGATCTAGTTGGTAAAACTCCCCTGGGGAACGGTCAGCTCTTGCGTCTTCATCACGGAAGCATGGTGCAATTTGAAAGTATTTATCAAACCCTGAAACCATAAGTAACTGTTTAAAAATTTGCGGGGCTTGCGGCAAGGCATAGAACTTACCTGGATTTAATCTACTTGGCACTAGGTAATCACGTGCACCTTCAGGTGATGAAGCAGTAAGTATCGGGGTTTGTATTTCTAAAAATCCTTGCTCTATCATGAGCTTGCGAAGTTCTGCAATAATTTGTGAACGTAGGATAATACTATTGCGAGCTTTTTCACGTCTTAAATCAAGAAATCTATATCTAAATCTAATATTTTCTGGATATTTTTGTTCACCTGCAATGCTTGCTAATATACTTCTTTCCTCTTTTGCTATTTCTTCATCATCATGAAACTCAACTTCCGATTCAACATGCAGACTATTTACCACTACTTCAATTTCTCCGGTTACTATAGAAGTACTAACCGTATCTTCAGTTCTTGCTTTTACTATTCCTCTAATTGTGACAACACTTTCTGGCCTTAAGTTTGAGATCTCATCAAAAAAACCTTTATCATTATTGAACACCAGCTGAGTAATTCCGTGAAAATCACGTAGATCTACAAAAATTAGATTTCCATGATCGCGTTTGCGATATAGCCACCCTGAAAGAGCTACTTCTTTTTCTATATCATTTTTTCTTAATTCATTGCATGTGTGGGTTTTGTAGCAGTTCATTTAGCTTAATTGTAATAACAGAATATAGGAGATTATAGAATAAATTAACTTTTAGACAAGTTAAATACGTCAAATCTCAGCTGAGTGCCAATAAGGCTACATTACAAAAAAACATTTAAAGTTATTGTTTTTTTAGTATAACTATATCATAATTAGAACGTTGCATTATATTTAGGTAAGGCATGAATACTGAGGAACTGAAAAAACTTCTTGCTGAAAAAAATAAAAAGAATACAGTGCTAGAAGAATTTTTTAACGCTGTTAATGAAAATGATATAGAAAAAGTAAAATTAATCTGTGAAAGAAACAATTCTATAATTAAAAGTATCATTAATGTGGAGAGGTTAATTAATGACAAACACAGGCACTTACTAGAATGTGCTTCAAGTAAGATGGCTAAATGTCTTATAGAGCGAGGTGCAGATCTTGGTATTGCAGTTGTAAGCGCTGTCAATAGGAAAGATTTGAAAGCGGTAAAGTCAATTTGTGAGAAAAATAAACATATTATCCATAGTGTTTTAGAGAAAAAATCTGATCCACTATGGTATGCAACTATGGATAACCACATTGATAATGAAATAGTGAAATATTTAATAGAACAGGGTGCAAACCCTGATCAAGTGGATCATTCAAGGTGTTTGTTACTTTATTTACAAGTTGCAAAGTGTAACTTTAAGGGAGCTAGAGCCTTGATAAATAATGGTGCGAATGTGAATATAAAAAATCAAGAAGAAGACGGTTGGATTTTTACAGGTAATGATGCAGGTGCATTAAAGGGCGATATGTCATTGCATTTTGCTATTAGAGCATATGAGAAAAATAAGATTCTTAAGCCTGAAAAAGCTAAGGAAGCTCTAGAACTTATGAAGCTTTTAATTGAAAGAGGAGCAGATATAAATGCTCAAAATGAATTCTCGCGTACTCCTTTACATCTTGCTGCATTTCTAGAAATTCCAGAAATAATAGAATTATTAGTTACAGCTGGAGCTGACGTTAATATAGAAGATAGCAGAAAAAATTCTCCTTTGGATCTTGTAACAAAAACACAAGATAATCAAGAACTGATAGAATTGCTGGAGAATGCTGCCACTCAGCAACGGCGAAAGAATATTACTAACAATAACTCACAACCAGAACAGCTACGATCTGCAGACGATACAAAGTGCAATGACTCCAAAAAGCACTTACTAAGTCTTTCTTCAAGAGAGAAGGCAGTTATGGGAACAGCTATAGTAGCTTGCGCTTTAGCATCGTACTTCCTTCTTGCACCATTAATGCTTAGCGCTAGTGCTAAATTGGGTACTCAACTAGCGTTAGGGGGTGCGGGTGCAGTTGTAGGTAGTGGAATTGGATATCTTACTAATGTTGCAATAGATAAATTCTGTGGTGATGAGATTACTGTTCAATTTGCATAATAAACATGCTAATTCACCTTAGTAGTAACACATAATCAGGATTTTTGCATTCTTCCGTTCCTGCAGATTTACTTTTAATGCATTCATTTGCTTGTTGAATTAGCATCTTTAGAACCTCTTTTACAGGCTTCTCTTCGTTGACCATTCCGACACTTTGACCAGCCATAAGAGATCCTGTCTCAATATCTCCTTCAATTACTGCTCTTCTTAGCGCTCCAGCCCAGAATTTTTCTATCTCAAGCAGACCTGCTTCTTTTGAGATATTTCCTTTATTATATTCATCAATAACTTCCATCTGACGCTTTATAAAATCATTACTTGCTTTGTTAGCTATAGCTCTTACTGGAATTACAGGAAAATCAGGACTTACCTGCACAGAAGGTATTGCATTACGTGCAGCAGACTTTATAAATATTTCCTTGAAGTTTTTGTGAGCAATTGATTCATTAGTGCAAACAAATAGTGTTCCTATTTGGCAACCACTTGCACCCATCTCAAGGTAATTGACTATCATTTCGCCTCTTCCTATACCGCCTGCAACGAATACTGGCGTTTGTTCATTTTTAAAATAAGGTAATATTTCTTGTGCAAGGACAGAAGTGCTAACTGGTCCTATGTGCCCACCTGCCTCCATACCCTCTATTATTAATGCATCTACTCCCATTTTTACCAATCTTTTTGCAAGACTTAATGCTGGTGCAAAACACATAATTTTTATACCAGAATTCTTGATTTTTTCTATACTAGATTTATCTGGCAATCCACCTGCAAGCACTATATGACTTACTTCTGTCTCTACACATACTTCTATTAACTCATTTAGTTTTGGGTGCATAGTAATTAGATTTACACCAAATGGCTTATTAGTTAACTTCTGCGTCTCTATAATTTCTTCTTTCAACAGATCTGGAAACATGGCACCACATGCAATTACACCAAAACCACCAGCATTTGAAATTGCTAAAACTAGATTTCTTTCTGAGACCCAGCTCATAGCACCACCCATTATCGCAAATTTGCTACCAAGAAAATTTGTTCCTTTTTTCCAAAGATTATTCAATTTTTCCATATAACCTATATCATACGCTTTAAAATATTTTGTTTATCTATAAATACGTGTTTTAAAGCACCAATTATATGTAAAATTATAAAGAGTACCATAGAATATGCAAACATTGAGTGTAATTCATTAGCTACGCTAGCTAACTCTTTATTCTTACTAATTAGCAAAGGAATATAAAAAAAATACTTGATTTTTATACCAGAAGTGGAAGACATAACGTAACCAGATAGTGGCATTAATAACATCAAAAAATATAAACTAAGATGCACTATTTTGCTTGCATTAATTGTAAGCTTGGAAAAATTGATGGGAGGTGACGGCACATAAGTGAAAATACGAAAGAATATGCGTATTATAATTAAGCCTAGAATAGTGATACCACAAGCTTTATGAATAGTGTAAATGCTAAATTTAATTTCATTACTAACCGGTAAGCTTTTCATGTAGAAACCTGAACAAAGCATACCTACAATGAAAACGGCCATTAACCAATGTATAATCCTTAATCCCAAACTATATTTATCGTTTTTCATTTTTTATTACCCCTAAATAGTATAACGAATCTATATAGCGAAAAAATTATTTTTCAATGAAAATATCTTCGTTCATGAGTTTTCAAAAGAGCTCCTGTTATATAAGATTTACCGCTTTTGAATTCTATGGCTTGACCATATAATCCAATTTAAAGAATTCCTAGATTCTAGCATTACGTGTTGGAATGACAATTCTTGCTTTCAAAGATTAGATTTGCTGCAAAATGTGTGACAAGGAGGTAAGAGTACAGTAGTGGAAAATTGGCTTAAATTACCATAATCTAAGTAAACATCCGAGAAATTTTCACGATATAGCAGGATTGAAGACAACCAATGTGAAAACGGAAATAGTGATCAAAGAAGGCGGGCAAATTTTATCGATTTCGAAGTCCATAGAGGCCGAATTCATGATTTCCAGATAAGAAAGCAGGGAAATTTCTGCCAGTAGGTAGTATAAAATATGCCGATTCTGGCTATCATGGCTGGCAAAAATTGCAAAGTAATGTATTGCAAAGTAATGTGGTGATTACGTATAAAAAATACCGGAAAAAGCCGTTAACACCTGAGCAAAAGGAGTACAATCGAAAGATGGCGTCGTTCAGGATAAAAGTGGAAAATAAGATTCAAGAGTTGAAAATATTCAAGATTTTGTCGTATGTATATTGTAACTTTCAGAAGAAATACAACCTAATAGCTAGGGTTGTGAATTTGCGGCATGGGTTTTAACTGATTTCTACTTTTGGTTACCTCATAGTGAAGCTAGTGTCGTAATGTTTCTCAGGTGGTCTATAAGACTGGAGTAGCTTTAGCTTCTCACCGCTTAATTATTTTATGTAGTGAGGTGGGTGGGTTAACACAATAGCCTTAAGGCATACACTTTAGTATAATGTACTTTAAGTGTCGGACTGCTTTAGTGTGGTTTAGTATGGATTACAAACATAGCTCTCACAGTACGTTTAATTTAAAGTACCATTTAGTGTTCTGTACTAAGTACAGATTGAGTACAGATAT
>JARBCG010000059.1 GCA_028803175.1 Wolbachia sp. | reverse complement strand
TTAGTATACATTATGTCTACCCTTGTTTCATATTGTTTAAAAGGTAAAAAGCCCATAATCTCCTCTGTCTGCTCTGTTGGTTAATCCGTAGTTGGCGTTTTTTTACTAGGCATATAATTCTCATCATGTTTTGCAAACACTGTATCTGCAAGAAAAGTATCACTATTTATCATTTTACCTTGAACAACAACACTACTTTTTTCTGAGAACATTGGCGGCAATATCCCTTGATATTTCACCATTACATTTTGGTTGAAATCTGTTATTTGAAAAACTATCTCATTTTCATTACGCATTACACTATTTTCAACAACTATGCCGCCGATACGAATCGAACTTTTTTTACTTGGTAAAGTAACAGCCTCACTCACCGTATAAAAAAATGATATATTTTCCTTGAGCGTTGTTAAAATAAAGAAAATCACACAACTCAAAAAGAAGAGAATTCCTGATGTTACAAGTAATCGCTTATGTTTCTTCTTCATTATTATTTTTCAGGCTCTTTAAAACTTTTTTACTTTTAGTATAACAAGAAATGGTGAAAATCAGCTCCCCAACAATCAATGTAAAGCTGATAAGATAAGCAAAAATTACGTACGTATTCATAATATGTTATCAAATAAATAACTCGCCTGCGTCAAAATAAATTAAGCTGCTATTTTTTTGCTGCAATACCAGTTTACCATCTTTATCTATATCAGTAAAAATTCCTTCATACAACTTGTTAGCTAATTTTATGCTGATGTGCTCATTCAGCTTAAATGCTCTTTTTAACCACATTTCTTTTATAGCATAAAATCCACTAGATAGCCACTGCTCTCTCAACTTATTAAAATTTATTATTAATTCTTTTAATAAACCTACGTTGTACATAGGTTCACTATAATCACTAATACATGTTGTTCCAGGCAGTGGTGCAGAAATAATATTAATTCCAATTCCTATGACTAACAAGTTTGAATTAGATTTTCTTTCAAGCAATATTCCACTGATTTTTTTACCATCAATGATGACATCGTTTGGCCATTTATATTGAATGTTACTACCATTCATAAATGATAGTAAGGTATTCCCAACAGCAAGAGCAGTAATAAAAGTAAGATCTGTGAATCTACTTATATCTATACTCTCAATCATCTCAGTGCTTTGTACTAGATAGATTCCAGCGTCACACGCTGGAATGACACCAAAGTGTGCTGTTACATCTAACCTGTTATCCAAGTAGCCAGCGCTGAAATCTAATGATGAAATTTGCGAAAGATTCACTATTAAACTAGCACAGAAATTTCCTTTAGGAGAAATCCAACTTTTTCCAGTACGTCCTTTGCCACTTGTTTGCATATCAGCAATAATAACAGTTTCGTTTGAGATTCCTTTATCAATTAAATCTAGTGCTTCTGTATTAGTGCTTAAAACTTCTTTGTAATGATGAATATGAAAACCTTCAAATGTCTCTAACGTCACTTTTTAGCTATTAGATGAATCAGTGAATAAAGATCTTCTATATACACAAAAAGAACAATATTGATTAGTGAAGCTGCTACAGTAATAAAAAACAGACCTTTATTAGCATTAGTAACTTTATTACTGTCGGATTTATCAAAATATATAACTTTTATAATATTGAGATAGTAGCAACACGATATAACACTTGCCACCACGAGAATTAAAGATAGCTTCACAAAACCAAAATTCATTAAGCTTTTAAATATAAAAAACTTAGTAAAAAAACCTGCAAGTGGAGGTATTCCAGACATTGAAAGCAACAGTACAGAAAGATGAAATGCTAAAATTGGTTGTTTTTCGCCAATACCAGATAGATTTGCAATATTACAATTATCATCATCAATTTGTATTAAGTAAGAAAATAGCCCTACGCTTGTAATAACGTATATTACCAAATATATCAAAGCACTATCTACTCCTGCTTGCTTAAAAGTAGAAAGTGCAGCAAAGATATAACCAAAATGGCCAATTGAACTATAAGCGAACAACCTTTTTAAATTTTGTTGATTCAAAGCTCCTAGTGCTGAAATCAGTACAGATAATGCTGATACATATATAAGAATAGGCTGAACATATTTTTCTATACTCATCAACTCCTCATTCATTAAGCGAATTAAAAATACTAAAAGTGCAGCCTTTGGTGCAGTGGAGAAAAACGTAGTTACTATAGTTGGAGCACCTTGATAAACATCTGGTGCCCACATATGAAAAGGAGCAATGGCTAATTTAAAGCACAAACCAATTAGAATAAAAACTAAACCAAAAACTATACCATAAGTTATCTGATTATTTTGTAAAAATGAACTAAGCTCAGAAAAATTGATCTGTCCTGTATATCCGAAAAGAAGTGACATCCCGTATAGCATAATGTAGGAAGATAACGCACCAAGTGTGAAATATTTCACACCCGCTTCGCATGAATAAATTGAATCTTGATTAAAACATGCAAGTACATATAAAGATATGCTCATTAACTCAAAAGCTAAGTAAAAAGAGATCAAACTATTTGCCGAAACCAAAGTTATCATGCCAAACAGCGCAAAAAGAATTAGTATGGAAAACTCATATTTATATTCATACTTTGATAAGTTCAGCATTAAAAGCACCACAATTCCTGTGGTAAGAATTAATCCTTGGGCTGACCTTATATATAAATTAAGCTTTAATAGCGAATTAAAAAGGAAAACTTCATTATTTTCTGCTGTGAGAATTAAAATAACCAAAGTCACAACTGCACAGCCAAGTACTAACAAGCTAACGGAGCGACGATTAAATATAACTCCGAGCAAAAGCAATACTAATAAAGAGATAACAGAGAATGTCTCTGGAAATATCTGTATATAGTGATAATAATTCATGATGCATCATATTTGATTAACAAATTTATCATGCACGGATTTAAATAACTTAGCACAAGTGTTGGATAAAATCCAAGAAAAATAACGAATATTGCAAGTAAAACTAGGACTGATAACTCTGTTTTATCCAAACGATTATTTAATAAGTTAGAGTAGCTCACTCCCCATATTATTTTCTTACATAAGTTTAGCATATAAACTGCACTTAAAACGACGCCAAGCGCGATAAACAATGTGATAAATTTTATGCTTTTAAATATTCCGATCATAGCTAAAAACTCACCTATAAATCCAGATGTTCCAGGCAGCCCTATTGAGGCCATTGAAAATAAAATAAACATAAAACCAAACCTTGGCATTGTGTTTACTATTCCGCTATATTTTGTGATTTCTAAAGTTCCCACTCGTGTGTACAACATTCCAACACATAAAAAAAGAGCGGCTGATATCAAGCCGTGACTGATCATTTGAAATATAGCGCCGAGCACTCCCTCTTCATTAAAAGAAAAGAGTCCGGCAGTAACAATGCCCATATGTGCAATAGAAGAATATGCTATTAATTTTTTTATATCATCTTGAGCAAATGCAACCAGAGAGGTGTATATCACTGCGATTATGCTGAGCACAATAATAAAACTTGAAAAATGTAAACTAGCTGCAGGCAACATTGGAATAGAGAATCTTAAAAATCCATACCCACCCATTTTTATAAGTATTCCAGCTAAAATCACAGATCCAGAAGTGGGAGACTGCACATGTGCATCAGGAAGCCAGGTATGAAATGGAAACATTGGAACTTTTATTGCAAATGAGATAAAAAATGCAAGCCATAGTAATGACTGCACTTTAAGAT
>JARBCG010000058.1 GCA_028803175.1 Wolbachia sp. | reverse complement strand
TTCTATATCTGTACTTAATCTGTACTTAGTACAGAACACTAAATGGTACTTTAAATTAAACGTACTGTGAGAGCTATGTTTGTAATCTGTACTAAACCATACTGAAGTAGTCCAACACTAAATCATATTGTACTAAAGTGTCCGCCTTAAGGCAATAGTGTTAATCCGCCCACCTCACTACATAAACAAACGTATGATATTTATCAAACTGATTTATCTTATTCTCGTATTCTTTAGATGTTATTTCTCTATTTTGAAGACTCACTTCATACTTCCATTTTAAATGGTTAGAGATTAGACGGCAAATATATACAACTACTAAACCTACAAAAAATATAGAACTATAAGAATTAATGCCAATTGCCATAACCCCAAAAGTAATAACAGGTAGAACATAACAAACAAATTGAAAATACTTGCTCCATTGATTTACTTGCTTTTCAAACTCCTCTTGCGTTACACATCCATTTTGTAGATTTTTCTTACACTTATCTATAGAGTATGTAAACATTTTAGCGCAAATATGTGAGACTATTAAAGCTCCAAAAATATAACATAATAAGAAATAGGTAATTACATGGCAAATTTTGAATAAGTGCTAACTAAACTAAAAATAACTAAACTTCCATATATTTTATGTGGAAAATAAAAATTCATTACATTACTTTTGAGGTGACCCATATTATATAGTATGGTTTCAAGCTGTTCTTCCATATCCTCTCCAAGAACAACTTGAACAAAGCCTTTTTTAATTGCCTCCGCATCTTTTAACCGCACTACATACTCCAAAAGATCATCATGGTCATTCATTCTATGTATTTCTTGTTTTGTACTATCAACCCGAGGATCGTTTTTTTATGGTTGTCATATGATTTTCTCAACTTTGACGTAGAAAATATTCTTATATAAAACATTAATATATTTTGTATTATATATAATATTGTATCTTTTTTAATATTAAATTTATCAAATATTTTCTTTTTCTCCTCAAATTGTTTACTTCTGAAATTTCTACGACAAGATTTGATATATTTTTTAAACTATTTAAATCCTTATTTTCCTCTTCATTTTTTTCCTTTATTTTTTTTTACTTCAGATTCAAGGTCAGCGTTAGGTGACAAAAAATACTTCTCTACTAATTTTGTTGATCCTTTGGAATCATATCTTACGCTTTTATACCAATCTTTTTAAGTCTGTCTTGCATTTCAAGTTTTGCAAACTCTTCACCACAATTTCTCTTTGCTCTTCAGAGCTACAATACAAACGTTCAATCTCTATACATTCGTTCTTTATATCTTCAACTTCCTTTGCTTTTTTTTCTATCTCTTTTTTTTCATTTCAGATTCACGTTCAGCATTAGCACGTAGTAACTCCTTCTTTTGCTTCACCAATTTTATTAATTTCTTAAAATCTAAAATAGTAATTTCTTTAACAGCTTCTACTACATTTATCTGTATCTTTTCAAACCTTTCTTTTGCTTCTGATGTTATTAATTCCTACTCCATAATTCTCCGAATTTGTTCTTGAGAAGAGCGTATACGTTTTTAATAGCTTTTATGCATTTATGTAGTAAGGTTGGTGGGTCAACACCCTCGCCTTAAGGCGGACACTTTAGTATAATATACTCTAGTGTTGGACTACTTTATTATGGTTTAGTATGGATTACAAACATAGCTCTCACAGTGAACAATTTCCCTTTATAATAAAATCTCTTCTGCTAAGCCCTGTGACACCATGAAACTTTCTCAACTTTTCCTCAATATCAGATATGCCCTTAACTCCTTTTAAGCAACCTATAGCTCTTGTAAGCATACCATACGTAAGCCAAGCCTCTTGAATTCTTTATCTACTTTTTTGCTCTCTACTTCACTACCCAGATGTTTATCAGAATGAGTTTCTAATGCCAATTTCCAATATTTCTTTTTGATTATCCATTCATCTAACTTCTTTCCTACAACGTCATTTTTTTCAATAGAAAAAACTGCTAAACATAATTCAAGTAATTTAAAACTATTCTCAGTAAAACTTCCACTCACAATAAACCTTATATTACCAACAATATAATAACATCCAATGTAATTCTTAGCAAAATATTTACTTATATTCTTGCATTAATGTGATATAATTTTGTGCTGATTGTGTAATGTGTTTTATTTCTTCTGTAGACATCTTTTTAAAAAATTTCGCTGGCCTACCAGCCCATATTTCTCCACTTTTTATTACTTTTCCATGTGTAACTAGAGAACAAGCAGCCACCATAGCTTCAGATTCAACAATCGCATGATCCATTATGGTGGAACTCATACCAACAAATGCTCTATCATGTATCGTGCACGCATGCAGCATACAAAAATGTCCTACTGTTACCATTTTGCCAATAATAGTATCACCGCCAGGATTTCTATTCACATGAATCACCGTTCCATCTTGAATATTTGTCCCATCACCTATTTTTATTGAGCCAACATCTCCTCTGATTACACAATTAAACCAAACACTTGCTTCTTTTCCTATTTCGACTTTGCCTATGATATGTGAGCCACTTGCTATGAAAGCACTCTCATCTATTTTTGGTTCATAATCTTTGTATTTTAAAATGTGATACATACTAAACTCGACTTCCGTTACTCTATGAAACTTACTGTCATTAGACTTCTTGCATAACCTGCTTTCTAATGGTAATTCTCGCATTAAAATTTGCTTGTGCTACTCAAATACCTAAGTATCCTATAGTGCTCATCTTTATTTCTCCTAAAAATTCCTCACCATAAATAGGTTTCGAAAGAACTCTATTTATATAAAGTTCAACTAGTGTGTTGACAATGCATTAAGACAGACTGAAACATTCTCCTTGAATCTTGTTATTCTTAAGATACACTAAAATACTAACTATTGCTGCTGGGGTAACACCCTGTGTTTGTTTTGCAACTCCTATAGTAGTTGGTTTGATTGTTTGCAGTTTTTCTATTACTTCACTTGATAGACATTTAATTTGTGAATAATCGAAATTGAGTGGAATACGAGTATTGATTTCCTCTTGTAAAAACTTCATATCTGCTTCTTGTCTTACTAAGTAAGGTTTGTACTTCGCATCAATTTCAACTATTCCACATAATTTATTTTGAATTGTATTCAACTCTGGCCATACTTCTTTTAGCTTTCTCCAACCTATGTTTGAATAGCCAAGCAAATCTAATGCTGTTTTTCTTACTCCGTCATAAGATATTTTAATTCCGTAAGATGCAAGTTGTTCAGGAGTAATACTCAAACTCCTTAACTTCTCTTCAAGTTGTTTTATAGATTCAAGTTTGCCTTGTAAAGCAGAATATCTTTCATGTGATACAAGAGAAATATCGTAGCCTTTTTGAGTTAGTCTCCTATCAGCATTGTCTGACCTGATAATTAGTCTATATTCTGCACGCGATGTAAATAACCTATACGGTTCTGCAACTCCTTTAGTAACTAAGTCATCTATCATAACACCGATATATGAATCTGTGCGATGCAGAACAAAGCCATCTTCATTACCAGATGCAGACAGTGCTGCATTAATTCCCGCAATAATCCCTTGACCTGCTGCTTCCTCATATCCGGTAGTACCGTTAATCTGACCTGCAAAGTAAAGGCCTTTAATTTTTTTAGTTTCAAGAGTGTGATATAATTCCCTAGGATCAACGTAATTATATTCAACCGCATAACCTGGCTTGAGTATTAAAGCATTTTTAAGTCCTTTTATACTTCTTATCATTTCACACTGCACTTCAACTGGCAATGAATTTGAAATCCCGTTCGGATATATAGTGTCATCATCAAGCCCTTCTGGCTCTAAAAATATTTGATGGCTATTTTTTTCTGAAAATTTATTCACTTTCACTTCAATAGAAGGACAGTACCTAGGCGCTGTTATATCATCTAAATATGAAGAGGCTGACCTATGAAGATTTTCTCTAATTATTCCATGTGTATTTTCATTAGTGTGAGTTATAAAACATGAAATCTGAGGCTGATTGATTTTTTCCGTTAAATAAGAAAATGGAACAGGCGGATTATCGCCTTTTTGCTCTTCGAGAATAGACCAATTTATGGTATTGCGATCAAGCCTTGGTGGAGTTCCAGTACGTAATCTACCAAGTCTAAAATCATACCTTTTTAGTGTATCTGCAAGTTCCATAGCAGGTTTATCACCCATTCTACCCGCTGGAGTTGTCTTTTCTCCTATATGAATTACACCATGTAAAAAAGTCCCTGTAGTTAAAATGACTTTACCTGCAAATATATGCTCGCCAGAACCTGTAACAACTGCCTTTATACAAGACTCCCCATTCTGACCATGCTCTATAAGAAAATCATCAACTGATCCCTCTTTTACTATCAAGTTACTGTAATTTAAGATGATTTCTTGCATTGCTTGCTTGTATAATTTCCGGTCTGCTTGAGCACGTGGCCCCCACACTGCATTACCCTTACTTTTGTTTAAAATAACCGAATGTATACTTGCTTGATCAATTACTCTGCCTATCACTCCATCAAGTGCATCAACCTCCCTTACTACAACGCCTTTTGCAATTCCTCCAATTGCTGGATTGCATGACATTTCTCCAATAGTTGAAATTTTATGAGTTATAAGTAATGTCTTAGTACCAAGACGTGCCGATGCGGCTGCTGCTTCACATCCTGCATGTCCACCGCCAACTACAATTACGTCATATTGATGCATACTACTTTCTTAAATAATTATCCTTCTATTAATATTCCTACTATTAGCAATTAATGTCAACTTTTAACGATTTTTACTTTCTGTATTTTACTCTACTGTAGGTAGTATTCTCCAACTCATACTGCGAATAAATCCACAACTGTACGAATGTTAATTTCCTTTCCTGTCACCAAAGTACTTGATATTGTAATCTCATGTAAATAAGGCATAGATTCTAGCATATAGGTTGCCATGCAAGTAGAGCAACTACTCAGATCCAGCGAACTTGCTTACAAGTGAGTGCAATGTATAACGAACTGAGAAGTAAAAAAGATTATATTAAGGTACAGTAACGGCTCCTAATAAACTATTTTGCCGAGCTTCTAATATCTTTACATTTACTATTTTATCTTCGTACTTATCTTCAGGGTCATCTATACAAACAGATTGCATATAGGGGCTTTTACCAATAATTTGATCTTGATGTTTACCTCTCTTATTACTAAACAATACAGGTACAATTTTACCTACTGTGTTCTGATTAAACTCAAGTTGTTGCTCACTAATTAGTTTTTGCAAACGAAGTAAACGTTCTGTTTTAACTTCTTCTGGTACCTGATCCTTTCTTTCCGCACCAGGAGTGCCTGGTCTTTGGCTGTATTTAAAGCTATAAGCTTGAGCATACTTTACTTTTTCTGCTAGTTTCATAGTTTCTTCAAAGTCTTTTTCAGTTTCTCCAGGAAAACCAACTATAAAATCAGAAGAAAACTCTATTTCTGAATTTAGCGCGCGGAGCTTATTTATTATTTCTAAATATTCTTCTGCTGTATGTTTTCTGTTCATTGTACGCAATACCTTATCGGAACCCGACTGCACAGGTAAATGAATAAACGGCATAAGTTTTAGCTCTTCTGCATGTATTTTATAGAGAGATTCATGCATATCTCTTGGATGAGAAGTTGTATAGCGAATCCTTTCTAACTTTTCAATTTTAGTAATATAATTAATTAATTTTCCTAAATCCAAAACCTCACCTCCGCATTCTCCATGATAAGCATTAACATTCTGACCAAGCAAAGTAATTTCTTTTGCACCATTTGCAACTAATCTTAATGCCTCAGAAAATATTTCATTTACTGGCCGTGAATACTCAGCCCCACGGGTATATGGCACTACACAAAACGTACAAAACTTATCACAACCCTCTTGTATAGAGAGAAATGCGGAAGACCCTTGACTGTTGCCATAACACTCATCTGGCAATTTATCAAATTTTACTACTTCAGGAAAATCAGTATCTATTGTATGCCCCTTTTTTCTACTTGCTTTCACTATCAATTCTGGTAAAGCAGCAATACTTTGTGGACCAACAACAATGTCAACAAATGGAGCTCGTCTGAACACCTCTTCTCCTTCTGCCTGCGCTACACATCCAGCCACTACTATAGTGATCTCTTTCTTTTTTTGTAACGCATGAACCTTTCCTAACTCAGAATAAAGTTTCTCTGCTGCTTTTTCTCTAATATGGCAAGTGTTAAGTATTACTAAATCAGCTTGCTCTGCACCACTCACAACATTAAAACCTAGAGGTTTAATTATATTCTCCATTAAGATGGAGTCATAAACGTTCATCTGACAACCATAAGTTTTAATGTATAGGCCTTTCATGTTTTAATTATTTATTATTCTTCTTTAAAAACTACCACATATAATTGCCATTTAAATAGTCATGCTATTTAGATCTAGATATTTAAACTGGACCATATTGTCAAGCCATAGGATGATAAGTGAAATATATTGTACGCTAAAATTGGAGATTTATCTACAATTAGTTAATATTATGCCTTTTGCATTCGAACTCACATAAATCATTAATGATGCATGTTTCACATGAAGGCTTTTGTGCTTTACAAATATACCTGCCATGCAAAACTAGCCAGTGGTGAGCATAAAGTAGGTATTTTTCTGGTATAACATTCAAAAGCGATTGCTCTATTTTAAATACATCTTTTTCTTTTACAAAACCGACTCTATTGCTTACTCTAAATACATGAGTGTCAACTGCTAAAGTTGGAATTCCTAGTCCTGAATTTAAGAATACGTTAGCACTTTTTCTTCCAACTCCTGGCAAAGATATCAGATCATGAAAATCTTTAGGCACCTTGCTGTTGTACCGCTCTATCAATATCCTACAGAGCTCGATTATATTTTTTGCTTTAGAATTATATAGACCAATACCACTTATACGTTTCTTTAGTTCATTTTGCCCGAAGTTTAGCATCTTTTCTGGGCTATCAACAGCTTTAAACAGTTCTTTTGTAATTCTATTTACACTAACATCAGTCGTCCGGGCTGACAAAACTATTGCAACCAGCAATGTAAAATGGTTGGTATAATTTAGCTCTATTTTTGGTGTAGGATCTGAACGCTCAAACCTTTCAAATACCAGTTCTACTTTTTTTGAACCCATAAATAGAGCTAAAAGCTTATATTATACCTAAACGCTTCCCTGTGTAAATTCAATCGCTTCAAGCTCAGGTGGCTGCTCAGTATTCACATTAGACATATTAGTGTTTACTTCATCTAAATTCCTCTCAACAAATTCACTAGCCATTCCTGAAAAATACTTTCTAACAAGAGGCATAATGAGTAGTACTAACGGCCAACGTGGATCATACCACTTTAATAGATCAGTTTCTTTTTGTGCTCTATCTCTTGGATCTTCTTCAAGTAAATCTCTTGTATGCTTTTCAGTATATATTTTACAACCCTTTGAAAAGACAGGAGCTAGAACTTCAGTTAATATAGCTAGCAACAATAGAGGAGTCAGTATCACTACGCCAATAGTCAATCCACTAGAAACAAAACTTGTCTCAAGTAAATAAACAGAAAAAGCAGCTAAAGGATAATTAAGAAGAAGCTTGCTAACTAATTGAATATAATTCATCTTACTTATAAACTCATCAGTAGAGATCTCAGAATTTTTATACTTTTCCATATAATAATTAACTAACACATTAGAGGCTTTGCCAGTAACGATATTAAATGCTATTATCCACCAAGATAGGTAGCAGCCTATAGTGATGGTAGTTAATAGAGCCAAAAGTATAATACTAACAGCTTGAACAAATAATAAAGTATTCTTACGTTCTATGAACTTTAGTGCTAACGCTCTTTTATCTTCCCCTACTAGATTTTTCTTTTCTTTCAGTGGGGTAACGTAATTAAACAGTCGCATACTAGGCTTTTCTAGCTGATCATTTAATTCACTAGTTAATTCCGCGCTTTTTATTAATTTTTCCCAATTACTTAAACTTGGATCTAGAAAAGTTTTTCTTATTTGGCCTCTAAGTTTATTAGACTTTTCAAAGTCTTGCTTAAACGAACAGTTCTTATTTTCTAAGACAGAAATTACTTCCTCAAAAGTTTTTTTCACTACTTCTTCTTGAGTAATATTTAGTTTTTCAAATAACTTATTCCTATAATGAAACTCCCTTTCGGTTAAATGCCCATCGCCTTCTGTATAAACATCAACTTTAACACAAGGATTCCCTGATTCTAAAGGTTCAATGTATTTTTTAAGCTCTTGGTAAGCTTTATAAATTTGATCAAATCTATTTTTATCTCCACCTTTGTCAGGGTGATTTACAAGTACTAATTTACCGTATTGCTTTTTTAAAAATTTACTAAGACCTTGATAGTCTTTACCTATAACTTGCTCTGCCTTTATTTCTAAGATGCTAAATGTAGAACCATCATCACTAAACTCTTTACTAGTTAACTTCAAATGCCGATTCATTACTATGCCCAACAACATATTATGTTAAAAGTATAACATATTTATATTGGTATGCAACAGATTAAAATAATCAACAATAATTTAAGAAAATCACCATTGATTGTCATTTACCCATACTAACCAGAAATTCATGTAGAGCTAAATTAACTAACTCACACCATTTCACAATACCTTGTTATGTAATTTCAAATTGAAATGGATACATAAATTTTGTAATTTACTCATCACATAAGGTGTCATGCAACAAAGCCAGCAAGAGTGCTATGAAGCTTGCACAGCAGGTTCATTTGCTATATTAGTAAGAGATATCCAATTACTCCACCTGAAGCTGCACCCATAGCTCCAATTCCACCTTAGTGCCAATACTAAAAACGCCAACTATGGATTAACCAATAAAGTAGATAGAGGAGATTCTTGGCTTTTTACACTTTAAACAATATGAAACAAGGGTAGACATAATGCATACTAAAAAATTAATTGGTGATCTATGATGAGAATGTTAAATTTTAAACTTATTTTCTAAATAATCAAAAACTGTCTCAATAAACGATATTAACGTATTTTTCATTCCATTTTTTATGTAGTGGAGTTGGTGGGTTAATACCATCCACTCAAGGCGGACACTTTAGTATAATATACTTTAGTGTTGGACTACTTTAGTATGGTTTAATATGGATTACAAACATAGCTCTCACAGTACGTTTAATTTAAAGTACCATTTAGTGTTCTGTACTAAGTACAGATTGAGTACAGATAT
>JARBCG010000011.1 GCA_028803175.1 Wolbachia sp. | reverse complement strand
TTTAAATTAAACGTACTGTGAGAGCTATGTTTGTAATCCATACTAAACCACACTAAAGTATATTATACTAAAGTGTCCGCCTTAAGGTTAGGGTGTTAACCCACCCACCTGAGAACGGAGAATAAATTTATAGCAAATTTTAATGAAATTAGTTAATAAAATAGAAATTTAAAAGTAAAGCAGTAGACAAAGCATTTTTAATTTACACTGCTTCATCAATTCTTTTTACTGAAAAATTTCGTTGCATTAGATGAATGCTTTGGATACTTAAATATATCTAAGTAAGCATAATAGTGAAAGTTATAAGGCAACTACATATATTTGGCTTATCATAATACAGGGTCTTTTTTGCTCGTAAAAAAACTAAAACAACAATGCTTATTATTATGTAATTTACATCAATTAAATCGATACTGATTATCCTGGGTTTTTGTTGCAAGCCACGGATTAGAGGACAGTAGAAAAACCAGAAAATATGCGTGTACAGGTATTTAAACTAAAAAATTGTCTATTAATGTAGTTTCACCTATTTGAACTGAACCGTATCTTCTTCCATTTACTTCTTCGATATAATTGACTTTAAAGCCTAATTTTTTCAGTTTTACTGTTATTTGTTCAGGTGAAAGCTGCTTAGATGAAAGTAATAATGGAAAGTGTTCGGCCAATTCCATTTGCTCTCTGCTAAGGTTTCTGTTTCTAGAACTTAGTGCAATCCCATTTTTATTCCTGATTATAGAACAGAGTATAATTTCCGTATCAATGAAAAAAGCCTCCTTCATTCCTTTGATTAACTCGTACTGTTGATAATCTTTTTCACCAAAATATGCTCTATGCGGCCTTACAATATTTAGAAGTTTTAGAACTACAGTTAACATTCCGGTAAAATGACCAGGGCGATATATTCCTTCTCTAAATAAACTAATATTGTCTTCAACAACTTTATAATGAAAACTATCCGGATACATCTCATTACTTGCTGGGAAAATCACAGAATCTACTTTTTCACGCCTAGCTATTTCTAAGTCCTCCTGAATTGCCCTTGGATAGTTTTTATAGCTAGACTTGTCAGTAAACTGCGTTTCATTAACAAAGATACTGAGGACGGAGAAATCATTTTCTGAAATTGACTTTTTAATTAAACTACAGTGCCCCTCATGTAAACAACCCATGGTTGGAGTAAAGCCTATAGACTTTACACTAGATAAAGAACCCTTTCTAAAAACGCTCCACTCCTTTATAGATTCAAAAACTTTTGACACTCTTTAATAATAATTTTAACACATAGCGTAGTATACTATTTTTTTACACACACTTCAACTTTTTCATTGAGTTCTTAACAGCCTTCTTCACTAAAGTAATTCTCTCAATATAGTCTGGTAGGAGTCTTTATCGGATTGGTATAACAACTCTAAAATTGTATTACCTAGAGTTTTATATAGGCTCAACAACAATGGCATTGACTCTAGAGAACTTATATGGCTTTTTATCACTTCTATATCTCCTCTCTGTATTGGGCCAGTAATAGACTTTTCAAGAGACCGATTTCTACGTATGTTTTCCAAAGTACCTGAAGAGAGGTTATAAATAATATCAAGAATACTGCTTTCTTTTACACCAGCTTTATAATAAAAATCGTATGATATTTTTAATAAAGCAATTAAGTAATTTGAAGCAAAAACACTTCCAATATGATATAAACTCTTTGCTTTTTGGTTAATTCTGAAAATTTTGGCTCCGATTCTTTCAAAAAGACATTTTATTAGTGAAAAAGCTTGCTTATCGCCTTCATAAGCGCAGTACGTTCCTTCAAATGTTTTAATGCTTACCTTTGGGTCTGCAAAAGATCTTATAGGATGTAATGATCCAATCAAACATCCATCTTTTTTTGCAGAATACAAAACCTTTGAGTTTAACGTACCACTAAAATGAATTATAACGTCTCCTTTTAAAAGTTTTTTATGACTTAACAACTCCTGGCAAATACTGGATATTGATGCATCTTGTGTTGATATTAGCCACAAATTAGAAGTTGTTAACTCTTTGTAGTCTTTGCAAGCGTAACCATCTTCCATAAACCCTACTGCACTCTGAGAAGAAGCAAAACTCCTATTTAAAACTCCCTTAATGCTACAGCCTGATTTTTTTGCTAAAAGATAACCAATTGTCTTTCCAACCTTGCCACATCCTATAATATTTACAGAAATCTTTCTCATCAAACTACTCCTAACAATATAGTGAAGTATATAGAAACTATATGATAAAGATCTTAAATAATTCTATCAATACCATTAGACTCGCTAACTAGAACGACTGAAGGCTTCCAGTCCTTAGGGACAGGTTCTTCTATCTGTAAGTATGACATAATGATCACTAAATCCCCTACATTAACTAGATGTGCTGCAGCTCCATTTACTTGAACCACACCGCTATTCGGATCACCCTCTATAGCATAAGTTTCAAACCTATTACCATTTGTAACATTAACCACCTGTACAAACTCAAAAGGAACTATATTTGCCGCTTTCATTAATTCTAAATCAATAGTAATTGACCCTATATAATGTAGATCACTATGTGTTACTGCTGCTCTGTGAATCTTTCCATTTAACATATTCCTAAATTTCATAAGTTACTCCATATAAAGAATTTTCCTTAATAATCTTATAGTCTTCTAATAATAATTAATAACAATGATCCTCGAGAGGAAACTTCTTCATTTTAACTTCTTCATCAAAATCATTTAAAGCATTTTTTATCGACTGATGTCCATCTAAATAAGTTTTTAGAAATTTAGGATTAAAACCAGAATTCATACCTAACATATCTTGTAGTACTAATACTTGCCCAGATACACTGGGCCCTGCACCAATTCCAATAGTCGGAATTTGAAGTTTTTCTGTTATTACTCCAGCTAATTTTGCCGGAATGCACTCAAGTACTATCGCAAAGCAACCAGATCTTTCTAATTCAATAGCTGACTGTATAATTTCTTCTTCTTCCTCTTTTTGTTTTCCTTGTACTTTGAATCCTCCTAATTGATTAATAAACTGAGGTGTCAATCCTAAATGCCCCACAACTGGAACACCAGATTCGACTATGTGAGAGATTAGCTCTAGATTTCCTTTTGCACCTTCTATTTTGATTGCGTGAGCACCACTCTGCATAACCTGTAGGACAGAGTTCATAGAATCCGTTAAACCCTTCCTAAAAGACAAAAATGGCATATCTCCGATAATGATCTTTTTTTTTGCCCCTCTAGCAACAGCACTAACATGAATACACATTAACTCCACAGTTACTGAAATGGTATCTTTATGGCCATGCATTACCATTGCTAAACTATCTCCAACCAAAATGGCATCTATATTTGTCGAATCAATAAGTCTAGCTGACCAATAGTCATAACAGGTAACTATACTAATCCTTTTCGATAATTTTTTCATATCTTGAAACTTTAAAATACTTACCATTTCTATCTCATAAATCTCTTTAAAGAGGTAATTTTATTACCAAATTAGAATAAAATCAACTATTATTTCTTAGTAGTTAACAGCTTCAGAATTTTGAAGGTAAAAGCTTGCTATCTAATCAGCTACAGCATTTGTAGATTTTCCTAATCTTTCAGAAGATATAAAAATGTCCATTAAGGTATCATAAATTGCTGCTATTTTTGATTCTATTTGACTTTTTAACATATTACTATAAAGTCCGGCTACATGAATAAGACCGCCAGCATTAGTTACGTAATCCGGTGAATATAAAATATTTCTTTTCTTTATTATTTCACCAATTGTGTCATCAGAAAACTGATTATTTGCTGATCCAGCAATGATTGTTGCTTTCAACTTAGAAATAGTCCCATGGTTGATTGTGCTACCAAGTCCACATGGTGCAAATACGTCACATTCTATAGAATAAATATCGTTTGGACTGACTACACTAGCTGTAAATTCCTTCAAGCACTTGTTTACCATCAGTTGATCATAATCGCATATAGTTAGTTTTGCACCTCTCTCATAAGCTTTTTTTCCTAAACAAAAACCTACATTTCCTACGCCTTGAATAGCTATATGAATACCATTCATTTTTGGAGTACCATACTTGAAATTAAGAGCAGCCTCAATTCCTCTTATTACACCTTCTGCAGTATACGGTGCTGGATCACCATCGACTCCAAGTCCTGTAACATACGAAGTCTGATTAGAAATTATCTCTAAATCTTTAGTGACCATACCACTATCCATAGTTGTAATATACCTACCACCTAGCTGATTCACAAAGTCACCAAAACTCTTAAATAAAAGTTGCCTATCAAAAAGTTGCTCTGGTTTTAATATAACAGCCTTACCACCACCATACGGTACCCCAGCAAGGACTGACTTAAAAGACATGCTTTTTGATAATTTCAGCGCATCTGCAAGTGCAGTCTGACTAGAATCATAACTTATAAATCTACATCCACCTAAAGCAGGTCCATTAGAGGAATTGTGAATACAAATAATTGCTTTAAGACCAGTTCTCTTATCGCATTTAATATACACCTCCTCATGAGTGTCAAGCTTACAAGTATTAAAATCTGGCATTTGTTTTAACATAATTTTGACAAATAAAATTCTACCTTCAGTATAAACCTTGAAAATTATTAGTCATCATTTTTTTGCTATATAAAAAACAGTATTTCATTCAAAATTAGGCTCAATTCAATTGTTATCAATTATACTTCAAACCCAGTTATGTTATAGAAGTACATCATAAAGATTGATTACAACCAGCTGAAGCTGGTGATTTGAAAAAGCGCTAGTAACTCCAACTATGGATTAGAAGAAAACAAAAAAGACGGGGAAATATGGTAAACTCAAATATTGTAAAAAATTAAGAAAGAGACAGTAGAGACAGTATTGAACATATAACAATTCTAATTTTATCTGGTTTAATAACAGTAGTATTAACTGATATAATGCTCTATTTTTTATGTTATTATTTATTTTTTCATTTCTTTCTTTACTCTTCCCGTCTTGTTCAATCATGGTTACTGCTTTCTGCATTAGCGTGTATGGTATTAATAACGACATATGTTATATTCATATGGCTTAAATTTCGTGATGCAATTATGAAGAAGATAAAAGATATCTGGAAATCAATTCCTAAAGCTATACGTGATATTGTGCTTGCTTTTATAACTTAAGCGGCTACAAGCATCAGTTACTCTTGGAGCAATTCTGTTAGTCACTAAAACCACCTTTATTGTTATATTGATAGGACTATTAGGTTTTATTTTAGATATAATAATTTCTAAAGAAAAGTATCAAATAGAATTGGAAAGGAAAATAAACAATAATAAATATGAAGAATCAAAAAGTGAAGAATTGTATGAAGAAAATAGAAATTTATTTAAAAGATTAGAAGAGAAATCTGGAGAGTTACATCATGTAAGTGATCTCGTTAATGATCAGTCTTTTAAGATCAGAAAAAACAATAAACATTATGGTAATAATATAAAAGGATTACAAAATTCACTTTTAGAGAAGTCTTTTCAAAGGGGAAAGTATGAAGAAGACTCACTCGATAAAGAAGAAGAGAAAGCGTTTTTTGTACAAGAAGTAACGGAATATTCAACAAACGAAGCGGTAAAATTTATAAAATGTGAAATGGCTG
This sequence comes from Wolbachia sp., assembly GCA_028803175.1. Classification (GTDB taxonomy): domain Bacteria; phylum Pseudomonadota; class Alphaproteobacteria; order Rickettsiales; family Anaplasmataceae; genus Wolbachia. The sequence goes on along the minus strand of JARBCG010000011.1, from coordinate 2,163 downwards.
AGGGTTACGATGAAGCAAGAGTATTAGAAGTAGCTAAAACAACAAAATCGCATGTGAAAGAAAAAGCTTCCCAGCATTTCTCACATAAAGATGGAATATTATCAGTTTTAGGAAGCAGAGACCATTTATTTTTCTCTGCCAAAAAAACTTAATAATGTGTGCAATTAATTTTACAATATGTGACTAATACATAAGATTTAGATGAGCTTAACTAACACATTAATGAGAAGTATGATAAGCTACAATAGATTGTAATCAAAAGAAGTATACATGACGGCAAATCCAATAATATGTGCGATAGACACACAAGATTTATATATGGCTATTTCTTTAGCTAACACTTTGTGTGATAAAGTTTGCATGATAAAGCTAGGATTAGAGTTTTTTACTGCTAATGGCATTGCTGGAGTAAAAAAAGTTGCAAAATGTAATATACCAATTTTTTTAGATCTAAAGTTGCATGATATTCCAAACACTGTGGATAAAACAGTTGAAGTGATAAAGAATCTCAATATTGAAATGCTAACATTGCACATAAGTGGTGGAACAGAGATGCTAAGAAGAACGTTAAGTGCAGTGCAAGACACAAAAATAAAATTGATTGGAGTGACTATGCTAACCAGCATGAATAACGAAGATTTAAATGAGCTTGGAATAGAAAGAGAAGTCAGTTCGCAAGTGATGCTGCTTGCAAAACTTGCACAGAATGTAGGTTTACATGGAATAGTTTGTTCTGCATTGGAAGCCCAAGAAGTGCGTAAGGTATGTGGTAAGGATTTTAATATTATTACTCCTGGAATTCGCGTAAACTCTAGTCATGACGATCAAAAAAGAACAGCGACCCCGAAAGAAGCAATTGAACTTGGAGCTGATTATATTGTGATTGGTAGACCTATTACAAGTAATGATGATCCTGCGGAAAGCGCTGAGTTAATACTGAATTCATTACATTAGAATTATATACATAGAAAGCTGCTGTAAAAAAATACAAAAAACGCTTGACATAGTAAAGTAAATATATACAATAGAGATATCTTTCGTTTTATCTCACTTAATTTATTTTCGTAGGTTAAGTATAGATGTTAGCGTGGCAGTCGTGTTACGCCGTTTTCGCTCGCAGCGAATTCTATAATTTTAACAGATTTGGTTGGTATTCTGCATTTATTCTATTGCTTTACGGAATGTTCATGCAGCTATGGAACACTACTCGCATAACAGCAAGGTCTATAGGACAACAAGAAGAAGGTAATTTCAAATTTCTTGACAAGTCTATTATTTTTCCTTTTAAAGGAGGCTATTATGTCACTAGCTGATATTGCTCGTCGTATTAATGAATTATCTTCATCATGGGAACAATTTAAATTAATAAATTATCGTAGATTAAAAGAAATTGAAAGCAAAGGGCGTGCTGATTCGGCAACAATTGAACAGCTATGCAAAGTAAATAATGCTGTTGATAGTTGCAAAGAACGCTTGGGTTTAATCGAAACCGCAGCTCAGCGCCAAGAAGTGAATACAGATTTCAGTACATTTCAGTACAAGCGATAAATATTTTACCGATTATATTCGCAAAGGGATGCCAAACGGCTTATCACAAAAAACTATAACGCACCACATAAACTAGACCAAAAAAAATTGGTTGATCCGAGTAAAAGTTAATGGAGTGCAGTATGGGAATAAAAAAGTATGAATCAGAGTTAAAAGTAAAAGTAGCATTGGAAGCAATTGGTTTTAAAAAACACATGTAAAGCAGATTATGAGTTTAAAACTCGATGTTAAAATCATTAGAATAGCTATGATGACTTCCTTGTTCATCGATATACTTATGTAAATCTGTAGAATTCACATTGTCAACTGTAACAGCAAAGTATCCTCTTGCCAAAGGTGCTGACCCAAATATCTTTTTCTTAAGTGTTAAAATTCCTGGAATAACTTGTGACTACTCTTTCCCTTAACTGTACCAACTTAGATAGCACCGTGCTGGGAGACACAGAGATTAGTATATGGTCATGAGTAATATTACCTCTTACGATATCTACGTAGTTTGCAGTACATACTTCCATGATAATTTCTTTACTACGCACTATTGTTTGACCTGTAAGTATTCTATATCTGTACTTAATCTGTACTTAGTACAGAACACTAAATGGTACTTTAAATTAA
>JARBCG010000057.1 GCA_028803175.1 Wolbachia sp. | reverse complement strand
GAAAAAGATATTTGTGGCAGCATCTTTGGCAAAAGGATACCTTGATGTTACAGTTGGTAATGTGAATTCTGCAGATGTATAGAAGTACATCGAAGAACAAGGAAGTCCTCGTAGCTATTCTGATGATTTTAACATCGAGTTTTAAAACCCATAATCTGCTTTACATGAGTTTTTTTTAACCACAAGCTTTAGCTGGTTGTAACTGATTTCTCCTAAAAATTTCCTACCATAAACAAATCTTGAAAGAGGTCAACATTTTGCACATTATCTTTACTATAATGTTCTATTACTAGCTTAGTAATGCAATTCTATTCCACCACCTATCACTCCACCTGCAGCTGCACATATAGACCCAAATCCCACATTCGTGCCAGCACTAACAGTAGCAGCAGCAAGAATCGATTGTGCAAGGAAATATAGCGCTATAGCGCAAACTATTATAGATGCAACTATTATTGCTCATCCTCTGGTTTGCTATCTTGTGTTTTTGGCAGCAAATTGTTGTTAACTCTATTACTTTCAGGTGTTTTGGTACCATTACTTACAGGTGCAGTAGAACTTGAATCTACACTAACAGATTGTTGTTGCTGTTGAGTAGTGCTGCTTACAGTTTGCTTTGAATTGCTGTTTGAAACGTGATTTCCGTAATGCTAGCTTTTATCACTTGCGGTTATAACATTCTCAGTCCTATTAAATGCAAATAATTTCTTAGCTTCTTCATATATTTTATAATATCTTTCCTTATCATTGGAAAAAGATTTATTTAGACCAATTAGTTCAAAATATTTAAGATATTTCCGTATATAATTTTATTCATCATAGTCTTTGCTACATAGCTTTATTCCACAAAAAAAACGTCTCGCATATTATTTCTGGAAAGAGCATTTACAACAGATTTGAATATTTTATTTCCATATTTTGACACAGCAAGTATCTGTAGATCAAGTCTTTTGCCTGAATCTTTAGGCAAGAATGCAAGAAAAACTCCTCCTTTTATGATTTTTACTCACCAATTTTCTTTCCTTCAACAGCTAAAGTATCAAAATCAAAAACCGCAAGTGGTTTACCAGGTCCGGCTATTCGATTAGAACTAAATGATATTTCGTCAAATCTATTTCGTTACTGAAATGCATCCTTTTTATCTTTCTTACCTTTTTCTCAGAATATATATACATACCATCCCAATACTCTGATAACTTCGATTGAATTTCGCAATTTTTAATAGATAAGTCGTATTCTTTATCTAATTTCAATGAATTAAATTTCAATATTTTAACATTAGAATATGAATCAAATGACTTATTTAGTTCATCTACTTGTTCATCACCAATCCATGTACTACAACATAGAAAGTGCGCCTTAGTTCTAATTGTGAGAATTTTTTAACACGCTCTATATCTCTTTCATCAGTTGAAATTCCTTATTCATCTGCTACCTAATGAAATGCTATTTCTGTATGATCTGGTAGAATTTCTGTAATATTTGGATCATCAAGAATGTCTTCAACACCAACTATAGATTAACCAACAAAGCAGACATAGGAGATTCTGGGCTTTTTACCCTTTAAACAATATGAAACGTGGTAGATATAATATATACTAAAAAATTAGCTGGTAATCTATGACGAGAATGTTAAATTTTAAACT
>JARBCG010000001.1 GCA_028803175.1 Wolbachia sp. | reverse complement strand
TAACTCTGGTCCATACTTTTTTATTCCCATACTACACTCCATTCATTTTTACTCGGATCAACCAATTTTTTTTTGCTCTAGTTTATGTGGTGCATTATAATGTGTTTTGCTCAGGATTTGTTAGCTTTTGTAATTGCATTTGATCTCTGTGGATTTCGCTGCTTAATTCTATTCTAATTTCAGCTTCTTCTTTTAATAATCCAACAAGTTTCTGTAATGTTTACTCACCTTCCGTCACTTGTTTTATTGTCTTTTCATTTTAATTTTTTACATTGCTTTCTTTATCAATCATTTCCTCTAATTTTGTTATTGATGTAACTTGCTCACAGTCAATGTTATCTAGACGAGTTTCTTTGGCTTTCAATTCTTCTATTCTATGATTTACTTTTTCAATTACCTTGAACAAGCTTATTACGCCTTTATTCAACATCATGTCCAGCCATTCAGCCACGCTATACCTTTCATGCAGCATTTCTTCTACATCTTCTTTTATATACTGGTTTGTTTTGTCTGCTTCTTGCTTTTGCTTGTCAATTTTATTCTTTATGTTTTTTCTATATCATTAATTTTTCCACCATCCAATCAATTTTTTTTACTTTCTCTTCATATATAGGAATTGAATTCTCCGCAGCTTTTGCAGCAGTTGCAGCCCCCAGCTCCGCAGATATTTCAGCTACTACTACACCCATTTACGCTGCTTCTTTACAACAACTTCTGTAGCTTCTATTATTTCTATTCTTCCTTCCAACTCCGCTCCTGAGCCTTCTCCTTCTACATTTAACTCAAATGTTTCTTCTTCGTTATCTTTAATATTGCCTAAAACTTCCTTCAGTACTTTCACAAACTAAATTTACTACAGCACTAGATTCTTTTTGAATTTTCTCTTCAGTCAATGTGTGAGTTGGAGAACAGAAAGTAACTGACAACGCTATAGATATCTTATCAGGTTCTATGTTGTTTCCCTGATACACATCAAACACTAAGACTTCTGTGATAAGTTCTGAACTTTTCTTCACCGTGTTGATTATGTTACCTACTTTTACATCTTTGCTGACTATAAATGCAAAGTCACGTTTGACGCTTTGGTATTTATAATCAATAAATTGCTTTTTATTAGTAGGTAGATTCTTAGTATTTTCCAATATTATCTCAAAACCCACAACTTTTTGTTTAATATCAAAAAATCTAATATAATTGGATGTAATTCCCCAAAATAACCTATAACTTTTCCTTTGAAAGAAAAAGCGCCTGACTTTCCTGGATGATAATATTCTTTATCTATTTTTTCTATCGCTAGATTATCGCAATTGACATTAAAAAGTTCCAGGACTGACGTAAAATCAGCCTTGACATCAAAAGCATCTACTTTTCTATCAATATTATAATGATTACGTTGTAGATTCTTTCCTGATCTTATCCCACATAAAACACATCTAGGTTGATTTAAAATATTCTCACTATCATACACGGGTCCAATTTCAAAAATTGCAAGATCAGATACACCATGAGTGATGTTATCAGAGGCAGTTTGCAATAGATTTGGTATAACGCTTGGTCTCATTATATTGAAGTTGTTATTAAATGGATTCTCGATGATAAACAACTTGTCTGAATTACCAAATTTCTCAGCTACTGATTCACTCATAAATGACCAGGTCAGCACTTCATGAAACCCTCTATTCAACATTAAAACATGCAGATTATCATATGTGTTATCTACTTCTGCAACATTAGCTGGTAATGATTCTTCTTTTATTTTGTTATAGCCATATATTCTGGTTACCTCCTCAACCAGATCCGCAGATATTGTTACATCCGGCCTCCAACTTGGAACTTGTATGCTCCAGTGGTGATCAATTTTTCTATCAATATTAAATCCCAATTTGGTTAATATATTGAATATCTCATCAGGTGACGCAGAAATGCTGCCAAACTTGTTCACGTCATGGTAATCAAAGTTAATGTAGCTATTCTTCTCATCTAGGCTGCCAGCAGACACTACATCTGAAACTTCTCCACCACATAAATCCAAAATCATTTTAGTTGTAAGATTGAGTCCATAAATAGTAAAATCAGGGTCAACTGAACGTGTGAATCTGTGGCTGGAGTCTGTTGAGATATCTAACTGCCTTGAGGACTTAGCAATAGAAACAGGATCAAACCAAGCTGATTCGAGGAAGATATTTGTAGTTTCAAGAGTACACTCACTGTACTGCCCACCTATAATGCCAGCAATTGCATGAATATTTTTACTGTCAGAGATAATGCTTATATCTACGTTGAGCAAATATTCCTTACCATTTAAAGCAGTAAATTTCTCTCCATCGTTTGCTTTTCTTACTACAAGTTTATTACCTATTTTGTCTGCATCATATGCATGCATTGGACGGCCGAAAGAAATCATAATGTAATTAGTGATATCAACTATCGCAGAAATGGAACGCATTCCGATTGATTCTAACTTATTTTTCAACCACTTTGGGCTTTCTTTATTTTTTACATTGGCAATGTATATGCCGCTGATAAAACTCTCTTCATCAGTAACTTGAACATCGATTGGTGAATCAAAGATATGGATTCCATCGTCATGCACTGGAATGATACTAAGATGGTTTAACGTACCTATTCCGGTTGCAGCTAAATCACGAGCAATGCCATAAACACTCAAACAATCTCCACGATTGGGAGTAATATTAATGTCAATTATAGGATCACAGTCGAAAAATTTATCTCCCACTTTGTAATCACCTGAAAGCTCCATTATTCCTTCACTTTCCTCTTGTGTTAATGCAAGTTCAGAGGCAGAACAAAGCATTCCTTTGCTTAATACACCACGAATTTTTGTTGGTTTAATTATAAAATCACTTTCTGGTAATGTGCTACCTATAGAAGCAAGCACTGTCTTCATATTGCTTTTAACGTTATTTGCTCCACAAACTATTTGTAAAATTTTGTTTCCATCATTTACTTTACATAATTTTAATTTGTCAGCATTTGGATGCTGTGCAGTTTCCAACACTTCTGCCACAACAAATCCAGCTAATTTGGAGTTGTTAATCACATCTTCTACTTCTAATCCTATATGGGTTAACTTATCAGTAATTTCTTCTAAATTGGCGTTTGTTTCTAGGTGTTCTAATAACCAAGATAATGTAAATTTCATGAACTCTTTAAGAATACTAAAGAAATTATTCTAGTGTAAAACGTGGTAACTTTAAAGCTTATCATGGTGAAATAAAAATGATTTCTATACCACAAGAAACAACATAGAAGACTACTTACATAATTATATATCTTTTTCAAGAGGCAGTATGTTTGTCATATCAACTTCCAAACTTATATTGTACTTGACACTAAGTTTGTGACTGTCGGGATCAGGTTCACTAAAATATCTACAAGCAACTAAATTTCCTACCACGTGGCAATCTTTATCTAGTATTTCGTCCGTAATTGTGTGATAAGGAGTGTGTTCATCAAAAGAATTCTCTGTAATTTTGATATATCCATTACTAATGTCAAATGTTTCCTGCACCAAATCCAAAGGCTGATCAACGTTAATAAAATCTATTTCATGCATAAACATACCTCGTATTAATTAAAAAACCAATGTAAATATTGAAAAGATAATATAATAAGTCAAGATATTAATTAAACTTGGCAAAATTAGCAAATTTCGAAGTATACTCCTTAATTGATTTAAAACGATTTCCTTTTTTGTTTCTTTCATACTTGTAAAAGCGATCTTCACGGTCTATATGGCTTTTAAATTTTTCCAATTCTTTGTAATTTTCACCATAAACTGTGAACTCTACATCGCAGCAGAAAGTGAAACAATTTGACTATATACAAGCTTCTTTAAACTAAATTATTCAATTGTTTAACTGTAAATTATCCATAAGGCTTGAATCTTTCAGTGAATAATCATCAGTAAAGTCTATCTCATCAAACCCTAATCCTTATGATGCGTAATAATTTATATCAATGAGGTTTATTTCGCTGTAATGAAATTCTTCAATAAAGTCAAGTTATTATTTATTCTAGGCTTTTGTACATATTTCCTGGGCTTTTCTATTGCTTCCTAATACAGAACTGTGATTTATAATAAACTACACACATAATCAACCAAATTAAGAAAAGAGAGAACCAAGTGGTAGCGTATTCTAAATGCTTCATCGGTTGTATAATTAACTTGTTATTTAAGTTATCTTGCCACAATACACACTTCTCTAGCCTAATACCTAACTCATTAGAGATTTCTTCTGTGTTGAAGGTAAACCATATATTTGAAGAAGTATCATTTTTGATGAACCAGTTCTTGCTTTTATTGCTATCACAGTATAAAGTTCCATTTACAATTACTTTTTCAACTTTCGGCTCTCTGTCTTCTTTCGTGCCAACTATCCCTTTATTTACTAGCATATAATTTCCAGTGGTAAGCAACATAGGAGATAACACATGGTATCCACGTTGTCCTGCAAAAACGTATAGTTCCACGTTACTTAACACGCCATCGATTTTAACGTGCCTATGGTTAAATTTTTCGAGATTATTACTAGATGGTATATGTATAACTGGAAGGTCCATACTTTTGATAATATTATTCTTCCAGTTCAACCTAAATAACTGCCATGATCCCAAGGAAAAAAGGAGTAGGCAAGGCAAAATAAAAATAAATACTGTTTTTTTTAACACACTATATTTGTGTTCTTAAGTAATTTTCAACACCCATTAAATTGATATGTTCAATCTGTTTTTCAATCCAATGGAAATGCTCTTCCTCATTTTTCAATAATTTTTCTAATAACATTACGGTAACAAAATCCTTATCTTTTTCAGCAATAAAAATCGCTTCTCTAATGTCTTCTATACCTTTTTTCTCTAATTTCAAATTAGCTTCTAGAACTTCCTTGATCGTATTTTTTGTAAATTTTCCGTTATATTTTGATACTTCATTTGTATCCTGAAAATTTGGCACTCCTTTGAGTAATAAAATTCTTTCTGCTAAACTATTTGCATGCTCAAGTTCTTCAGTAAGCTCATTTTTTAGCTTTTCTGCAAATTTATTAATTCCATTGTTTCTAAAAATTGAAAAATGTAAAAGATACTGACGCACAGAAGTCAACTCATTCGTCAACAACTTATTCAAATGTTTTACTATATCTTCACTCATAAGCTTCCTTGTTTTATCTACTAACATAATCTATACAACAATGGAAATTATAGCAACAAACTTCGTACTATTCATTTAATTATTACCAATAGGCTTTTTACTTACCAAACTGCCAGTTGATAATCAGTTGAGTGAGTTAATTTAAAGAAAAATTTCGTTAGTATTGTTATATTAATAATATTATATATTAACTAAATTAGTTGACATTTATGTAGTAAGGTTGGTAGTTAATACCCTAACCTTAAGGCGAACACTTTAGTATAATATACTTTAGTGTTGGACTACTTTAGTATGGATTACAAACATAGCTCTCACAGTACGTTTA
>JARBCG010000056.1 GCA_028803175.1 Wolbachia sp. | reverse complement strand
TAAAAAGCCCAGAACCTCCTCTGCCTGCTTTGTTGATTAATCCATAGTTGGCGTTAGTAGGTCCAATTGTTTGTATTTCTTTGTCTGCACATTTTTCATCTACTATTTTGCAAAAATCATCTACAAAGCAAAATAAATTCTATGCTATTCTTTCACTCTTGGGTACCTCCTTTAGTTTTTTTCACAATATTGGAGTACCATATTTCCCTGGCTTTTTTGCTTTCTTCTAATTCATAGTTGGCACATTTGGCGTATATAGCTTCTTCAGATTAATTTTTTCCTAACTTTTTAAGTCTTTCTGTATTCAGTATAGAATTTATTTCTTCAACACTCTTATCAACACCATCATTTATTATTACATAGTCATATTTATCACGTTTACTCATTTCTTTTGAGCTTCAGCTAATCTACGCTCTACTTCACTAATACTGTCGCTGTTACGCTTATGTAGACGTGACCTAAGCTCCTCTATCGAAGGTGGGAGTATAAAAATGCTCACAACTTTTTCTCTCACGACTTCAAATAAATGAAATGCTCCTTGCCAATCTATAATCAGTAAAACACTTATTCCAATTTTGAGATTTTGTTCTATAAAATCTCTTGGTATGCCATAAAAATTACCAAAAACTTCAGCATATTCTAGCATCTTACCTGCTTTACATAACTCATGAAATTTTTCTTTAGTAACGAAAAAGTAGTCTTTTCCGTCTACTTCTCCAGGACGAGGTTCACGTGTAGTCATAGAAATGGATCTTACCAGGTCAGCTGATTGTTTTAGTAATTTTTCTGATATAGTAGTCTTTCCAGCTCCAGATGGAGAGGAGAGAATTAGTAATATGCCTTCACTTTTTACAGTCATCTTTCTTTTTTAGGTAACTCAACAGATATGCTAAAATATATTTTCATTTCTCAAGAGCTGTTACATTAGTTAATTTCGCATCTTTTAATATAGCATTTTTTAAATTAGATTTAAAGAAGCTAGCATAGTTTAAATCCGAATCTGATAAATTGGTACCAATAAGAGAAACATTATCAAAAATAGCATGGCGCAAATCAGCTTTTTCAAGGTTTGCTTTGTCTAGTTTGACATTTATAAATTTTGCCCTATTCAGTATAGAATTGGAAAAGTCAGCATTTTCCAAATTCATATCATTAAATTCAAAATAAGAATAATTTACATCAAATTTTCCACCATGTGATACTCTTTCTTGTAAATCTTGAATTGAAGTTATAGCGTTATCTAAATTTATAAGCTTCTTTTGTCCTCTGTTTTCAATAAAAATTGAATTATCAAATTTACAATCTGTGAAGTGAGCATCAATAACTGAGCCTTTGTATATACTTGAAGAGTGAAAAGACACATCACTAATTACTGAGTTATCGAAATTGCTGAGAAAAAAGCTGGTTTTTTTTAATGTATTATCATGAAACAAAGAAAATTTGAAATCGATTTCAATAAAATTTGAATTAGCTATTTTTAAATCAGACCAGCTTACATTATCTGCCACTAATTTAAAAAATGTTGAGTTTTCTACGATGCTAGAGTCAATATTATGATGAGAAAGTGTGCTATCATATACTTGAGAATCTTGAATTTTAACCTTATACATTGAAGTTGCAGAAAGGTTAGTATTTTCTATTTTTGTTGAAAAAAGCAGTGAATAATCAAAAAATGCGTTATTCATATCAGAACTCATGACGTTAGTATTATAAAATTTTCCACTACGAATATCAGCATTAGAAACATCTACATGATTTAACTCAGTAAAGCTAAAATCAGTGTTGGATAAATCAGCATCTTGAAAACTTACTTCAGAAATATGGGAGTGTTTTATTTTAGCACTGCTCAGAGTAGATTTAAAAAAACTTGAATGATCACTATTTACATAAGAAATTTGTGCATTGCTTAGATCTACTCTGTTAAAGTTACTGTTAATTATACTAGAAGAATTAAAGTAAGAATTTGCTATATTGCTACCTGTAAAATCTGAAGATTTTATCTCTGCACCATGCATATTAGAATTTTTCAATGAAGAAAATTGTACTTTTAATTTATATGTGTCTATACCAAAGAAATTTACATGATCAAGACTGCTTTTCTGTATAACGGTATCACTTATTTCACTGTCACTAAAATTTGCATAACTAATATCTGAGTGTAATAGATTAGACATACTCATTTTCACATTTGAAAAGTTAGCATATAAACCAGTTGCATTATGCATGTTTATTTTTTTTAAATCAGAATTAACAAACTCTGCGTAACTAATATTAGACTTATCAAATGTAATGTTTGTCAAATTGGCAGAAATAAATTTTGCAAAACTTAAATCTGTATTCTTTACCTTAATGCCGTGTAAATTAGCATTAGAAAAATTTGCTCCACGTAAGTCCGCACCGACAAAAGACACGTCAGACAAATCAGTATTGGAAAAATTAGCATCAATTAAACTTACCCCATCAAAAATGGAACCCTTTAGATATAATTGACTAAAGTCTGCCCCGTTTAAATCAGAACCGAAACCTTTGTAAAAATTTTCTGGTACACCTTCTTTGTGGCACTTTACTAAAAATTTAGCAAAATCTTTTTTACTATAAGATACATACTTTACACTATGCAGTATGCTTAAAAAATCACTGATTGGATTTTTTTCATTAGACTCCTTTTGAAACTCTACTTCTGCTGGTAACTGCGGTGTCATTCCGGTGCTCAAATCCTCATGTATATCTAATACCTCGTTACCAAGACATGAATGATAAATTAAAATTAATATCAAAAATCTAATCATTTAGATCATCTTAATATAAAAAATTTGCTTACTTTTCATCACATTTTGACTTATTATTCTCCTTTGTATTTATAGCCAAATCATACATTGTTGAGTCTTTTTTATTATTTATTTTGCTATATTCTAAAAGACGTGGAGTCATCTCATTAAGCACATTTATTATGTCAATTTGCTTCTTTTCAATTGCTATATCAATATGGGATTTAAACTTATAATTAACTGCACTAAAATCAGCACCTTGTAACAAAAGAAAGCGTACAATTTCTATATCACCTTGTTTAACTGCATAAATTATAGTGGTATCTCCAAGTTTATTCCTAAACTTTAGTATCTCTTTGGTATTCAAACCTAACTTTTCTAATTTAACTATTATTCCTCTCAAACAAGACAAATTACTTTTCTTGGTACAGTAAAAAAACTGTTTACCATAATCATAAATAAATACAGTTATTGGAAGATGCTCATTAAGGCTATCATACTGCCGTTTATATATTGACTTACTTTGTGTATGTTTGTGCTTCCATTCCTTTACCGTATCTCTCCTCAATTTTCTCAACTTTTGTAATTTCTTATCTCCACTTTGCTCATCCTTTTCATCTTTCTCACATTTTTCAGTAATACATTTCGCTCGATTTTTCCTCTTATGATCTTTAGAATCACTACTTACTTTTTTTACCTTTTTTTCTTCTACCTGACTTTCCACCTTAGCAATATCTCCTTTTTTTTCTTTTGACAATTGACCTATGTGATTTTCTGAAGATTCACCTCCTTTTATATGATTATCTTGTAAATTTTTTTGCAAATTATTGACTGTAGGTAAGTTTACCTCACCATCATTTAAACTAGTACCTAAAGGCAAAGGCTCTATTTCTAGACTTTTATCTATTTTCTTCTTAGCAATATTAAGTAAATTCTCAGTATCCTGATCTATACTTTTATCTGATGAATCTTCATTAAGATCTGGAAATACCTTATTAATCTTCTCATCTTTACATACAACTTTGCTAAGATCTGGCAGTTTAGTTGCTATAGATTCATCATGCTGCAACTTTTCTTCACTGGAAATATCGTCTACTTTTTTATCTTCAGTTTCTTGTATTTGTTCAGTATTTAGATTATCAAACTCTACAGCATTATTTTCGTAAAATTCAAACTTATCTTTTAATTTATCTTCTCTATGTACACTATTTTGTAGATTCTGTTCTAATTTCTTCCTTATTTCTATATCGTCAACTCTACCCGGAGAGTTCAATGATTCATTTGCATCAAATTTCTTATTTAATTCTTTTTTAAATTGTCCTGCTGCAAACAAATTAGATAACTCAGCTATAGCAACCAATAATAAAAAGTATAAAATATTTTTCATAAATATTCCAAGCGTAAGCTTAATTAAGATGATACTATAATCAAATAATTAATCTATAGTAAAAAATGTCTTAAGATTTTATTCATATTTATTAAAAAATCAATATTTAAATTGTGATTAAGAGTACGTTATAAAATTATCAACTGAACAGTTAAAACTTTGAGTTAACTGATAATTAACACACTGCATTTATGATTAATCTGTATAGTTTAAATAGTAAGGTACGAAATGAGTGAAGAAAACAAAATTACTGATAATTACACAAATGACCTTTATGCAAATGAGGTAAGAATATGGCTTACTGCACTATCACTGGTGGATTATACATCAAACGGTAAAATTGCTACCGCAGGAAAAAATGTTTTGGATAGGGTAAAAAGTATATCAAGAAAGTTATTGGAGAAAATAGATTGGTCAGATAAATGGTTAATTCATAAAGAAAATGAAAATAAAGGTCACAAATTAGATGGCGCAAGTATGAAATGTACAGAAAACTCTATGCAAGAAAAAGAAGGCTAAAAAGTTAATTTCAATAAAGAGGAAAAGAGCAGCCTATTAGTGTGGAAAAATAGAGTCCTATCAATTATAACCAGCTAAAGCTGGTGGTTTAAAAAACGCATGTAAAAAAGTATCCTTTTGCCAAAGTTGCTGACCCAAATATCTTTTTCTTAAGTGCTCAAATTCCTGGAATAACTTGTGACTACTCTTTCCC
>JARBCG010000055.1 GCA_028803175.1 Wolbachia sp. | reverse complement strand
GTGAGAGCTATGTTTGTAATCCATACTAAACTATACTAAAGTAGTCCAACATAAAGTATATTATACTAAAAGTATCCGCCTTAAGGCTAGGGTATTAAACCACCCACCTCACTACATAAAATTACTATTGATTTCACCTGCAATTGCACGAGCATGAGTAGTTTTTCCAGTTCCAGGAGGGCCTTAAAAAAGGTAACCTCTTGGTAGCTTATAACCTAATCCTTCAATAATCTCTTTCTCTTCTTTTGACTTTTTCTTACAAATTATTTGCAACTCTCTTCTTGACTCATCTGTAACTATAACATCAACAAGTGTTACTTTTTATTCATTTGGATCATAAGTCAAATTTTTTCTCCTTGTACCAAATTGCAACTGCAGCTACAAATGTAAGTAACATAAATACAATGATAATACACATTCCAATTATAGTGCTCGGTATATAATATGCTGGAATGGCATACATCACAGACTCTTTTCTAAAAAAGAGCATATGTACACAACAAAACGTTAAAAAAATAAATGCAGCGAGTGCAATACAAAACACAGAAATTTTTTAGCCAGGTTTAACAAGTTTTCTTTTGCTATGCAGCTAATAATACACTTGGTTTTATTATTGTTAATATCTTTATCACTTTGATTTACACATGGGTAAGCAAACACTCTTCCATTTTTTTGCACCACAGGTAAAGCATAAAAAACCTCTGAGCAACACTTATAATCTTTTAAAAATTGAGGAATTGCTTGTGTTTTTTTGAGTGGGGCAACAATAACTAAACACTTTTGATTTCCAAGTATTGTGCATCTGAATCTGTTATCCCATTCAATAGATCCACTTAAAGGTAATTTTACAGTAATTTCCCTTATCTTTGATGGTTCCCTGAGTATCAATATGTTTTCTCCATATTTTTTTATTTTACATCCATAAAGGGTTCGATTAATATCGCAATCTTTTTGTAATATTTTATTAAATATGAAAATAAAGCTGTTATACCTTGGCTTATAGTGTTTACCACCGACTGCCATAATGGAATAAAGGAAAACTCTTAAAGCTATTTCCTCTGGTAATTGATAAAATTCATTGAGTTTTATTTCAATGTAACCAAGATTATGCACATCAATACATTCATCAAATGCAAGACGTGTATAGTGCATCAAAGCTTTTGTAGCTCTTTTCATGTGGAGAGCTGTAAGGCATATTCGTTCTTTTAAAATCTCTTTATTATCAATTACTTGAAGTAAGTTACGGTATAGAGTACGCCTATATTTTAAATCTTGATTACTTCTATCTTCAACCCATTTCAGATGATGAGATTTTGCATACTTCTCTATGTCATTACGACTACAATCTAATAATGGTCTCAATAAGTAAATACCATTAAAAAAAGATTTGTAATCCATTGAGGATAATCCATCTATACCGCTACCACGCTCCAATCTTAATAAGAATGTTTCCGTTTGATCATCTTTATGGTGTGCAACAAATAAGTACTTAACATTGTTGTTTTTACACCACTCTGTTAGTAGTTTGTAACGTGCTTTTCTTGCTTGCAGCTGTGTGTTACCTTTGACGTTTTCTTTTTCCCAATTTAATATAAATGACTCCAATATCCCAAACTCTTTAGCATAATTTATGACAAAATCAGCTTCTTCTTTAGATTCTGGACGTAATCCATGATTAACTGTTAATGCTGTAGGAAATGGAAGATTATTTTTTCTTGTCCAATTAGTTATCAAATGCAGTAAAACTATGCTATCTATACCACCTGATACTGCAACTGCAACCTTGTTATTGCAGATAGCAAAATTGCTGATTATATTTTGAAATGATAGCTCTAATTTCATTAAATCTCTTTTATAACCTGTTTCTTGAGTATTCTATGGCTTCATTATTACTCAAAGCAAGATATAAGTTCTCTATTTAAGTAGCATGAAACTGTAAAAGTCATGTGATTCATTGACATGAAAAATGGATTATCTATCACCTATTTCAGTAAACCTACATTATGTTAATGCTATTAATAGTTTACATTCTAATTTTATTCCATATTATTGTGGATATTAAACAACTTTAAGGGATTAGCTATGGCAGTTATGCCGGATAAATGGATAAGAGAAAAAGCTAAAAATTCAGGGATAATAGAACCTTTTATTGATCATAAAAGTAGCAATGGTGTTATATCTTTTGGACTCTCATCTTATGGATATGATGCAAGAGTGGATAATAAATTTAAGATTTTTACTAACGTTAACTCAGCTGTCGTGGATCCTAAGAATTTTTCTGAAAATAGTTTTATAGATAAGGAAACAGATGTATGCATAATTCCGCCAAATAGCTTTGCACTTGCAAGCACAGTTGAATATTTTCGTATACCAAGGGATGTTCTAGTTGTTTGTGTTGGTAAATCAACTTATGCAAGGTGCGGAATTATAGTAAACGTTACTCCATTAGAGCCTGGGTGGGAAGGTCATGTAACATTAGAGTTTTCAAACACTACTCCACTTCCTGCAAAAATTTATGCCAATGAAGGTGCATGTCAATTTATATTTTTAAGTGGTGAAAGCGAATGTGAAAAGTCATATGATGATATGAAAGGAAAATATATGAACCAACGCGGTATTACTCTACCGCTAGTTAAGTGACCTTTATAAGGATGACAAGTATGATACTGGGATCAAATTTACTATCAATTACAACCAGATGAAGCTGGTGGTTAAAAAAACGCATGCAAAGCAGATTATAAGTTTAAAAATTCGATGCTAAAATCATTAGAATAGCTATGAGGACTTCCTTGTTCTTCGATATACTTTTGCACATCTATAGAATTCACATTGCCAACTGTAACAGCAAAGTATCCTTTTGTCAAAGGTGCTGCTTCCAATATCTTTTTCTTAAGTACTCAAATTCCTGGAATAACTTGTGACTACTCTTTCCCTTAATATACTGTACCAACTTAGATAGATCCATGCTGGGAGACATAGAGATTAGTATATTGTCAGGAGTAATATTACCTATTACGATATCTACTTACGATATCTACGTAGTTTGCAGTACATACTTTCCTTATAATTTCTTTGCTACGCACTGTTGTTTGACCTGTAAGTATTCTATGTCTGTACTTAATCTGTACTTATTATAGAACATTAAATGGTACTCTAAATTAAACGTACTGTGAGAGCTATGTTTGTAATCCACACCAAACCATACTAAAGTAGTCCAACACTAAAATACATTATACCAAAGTGTTCGCCTTAAGGGTAGGGTGTTAACCTACCCACCTACCACATAAATGTAGAGAAATATCCATTAGAAGACCCGAGAAGCAAACAATACCCTGGATCTTTAGAAAAATCCGGGCCATTACTTGAAAGAGATTATTTTTTTATTCCAGAGAATGAAACTTCTACTCTACGATTTTTAGCATGATCTTTTTCATACTTAGAATTTCTAGAGTCATCTCTTACGTTAACTAAAGGATCTGTTTCTCCTTTAGAAGCAGTCTTTATTCTTTTTTCTAGGTAAGGTGTACAGTTGACCATAAACTTTTTAGCTGAATCTGCCCTTCTAGCACCTAAAGCAAGGTTATATTCATGAGAACCACGATTATCAGTATGACCTGTCAAAGTAACTTGTACATTAGGATTATCCTGTAATACCTCAACTATATCAAGCAACACATCTGCGCCTACTTCAGTGATACTAGATTCATCGTAACCAAAGAAAACCCTTTTATCACCTATTTTCTTAACAACAGAGTTCATCTTGTTTGCCGTTTTCATTTCCTTTTTTTGGCAAGAGCTTACACCAGTAATCAGTAAACAAAAACAGCACATTATAACCATTCTACTCCACATTACTAAACCTCCATAATAATTTAAATAGTGCTTAACTGTAATTTCAGTAGCTAATAATCCCCTCATATTTTTGTATAGTCAAGAGAAATAAAATACTAAATAATTTTTTACAATTTTATAATTAATTTTCTAATAAGATACTGGATTCTGTGTATAGAAATTTTACCAAAACACATTTTTTATTGTACATTAAGTAAATATACTTTTAACTTTATTGTTAATCTATTACGATATTAAGTATAATATTAAACAGATGTTTTTTAAGATATAAGTAAATATGAAATATGATAAATTTTTGGAAGAGGTATTCAACAGAGTAAGAAGTATTGAAAATACGCTAGAGGTACTGAGTCATAGTCAATTGAATGTAGAGGACAAAATTGAACAAATTAGTCTTCTTGAGGAAATTAGACACGAAATCATCTCCCATGATCTAGTAAAAGAATTATTAACTGATGCTCTGAGTAAGAAAAACAACGCAAACAGCTTGCAACTAAAGTTAATAGAAAAGATGTACAAGAGCAATAGTGCTATTCCTATTGATTTGGTCAAATCTTTATCTAAGACTAAAATTGAATGTCAAAACCTATGGAAGCTGTCTCACTCTGAAACTAGTAACTTAGAAAAGTTAAAGGAAAGCTTTACTGATTTAATTAAGCTTATTCGTGAAGTTGCTTCTATAAAATCACAACAGTTAAAATGTTCAAAATACGATTCAGTTTTACCTACTGAAGTAACAGAAAAAGACATAAAGGAAATATTCCCTAAGGTAGGTAAATTCTTTAGCGAAAATATAGATAAAATAACTGAAAAACAGAAGAAGAACAAAGTTACTAATATACAAAACGTTTCTATTGAAAAACAGGTTGCACTTGGCACAGCGTATTTACAACAAAAGGGAATTGAATTGGATAGTATTCACACTTCTTATGATTACATTTCATCTATAGATTATGATGAATCTGATTTTTCTTATGGTTTGTTTGCACTTTTGCGGCATAGTGGTTATGCGATTTATCAAAAATACTTAGCACAAAATTGTATAAATAGCCAAGCTGCAAAACACCTTATGTATGAAATTCAAGGGTTGTTTATGGAAAGAACACTTGGAACATCAAAAGAATTTATTGAGTTTCTTCAACCACACATAAAAGAGAAGTTTGCTGTAAAGGCTAGAGGTAAGGCAAAAGTCAGTAATATTGAAGATTTATACTCAATTTTCAATAGAGCAAATCTCTCTCCTTTTTTAAAGCATGCAGATCAATTTACTTTATTAGCTCACATTATGCTAAGAACTAAACTAGAGCAAGACATAATAAACGGCACATTAGAAGTAAATGATCTACATGATGCCTGGTTGGAAGGCATGAAGCACTATAAAATTCCAATCAAAGCTAAGAGCGAGTTAGACACTTATTTTCAAGATGAGTATTGGGTAAGTGGTGTTATAGGTTATTTTCCTATAAAAATTATAGCTTTAATTGCTGCTGTGCAGATATTTTCTTTTATAAAAAGTAACTTTCCTGAGTTTTTAAGTGCTATAGTAAAAGAAGATTTTAGTTTGCTTATCAAGTGGTTATCTAAAAATATATATAGTGCAAAATATGGTAGTTTTGAAACATTGAAGAAAGTAACAGGCAAAAATTTAGATATTGAGTGTTATACTAATTATTTGTCTGAAAAGTATGGTTTATTTAATCAATAGAACGGATTGTATATGAACTTTATTGAAAATCGATCGGAAAGCTTCATATGCTTCTTATATGAAATTATTAGGAGTTTTTTCTAATTTCACTCTTAAAGCTTGATTCCTTTTAGTATATTTTTTCAAAAATTTATCTTTTAATGTTTCATATTCGCATTTAGTAGTATTACTGGAGTTTTGTGCATATCTCAATGGAACACTTAAATCTGAATCAATTCCAAGCAACCCTACTGTGGATATGAGATTACTGCTTTTATGATTTGCACCATGTGATTTTTCTTGGTTAACAAGCATGCCAGTTAGCTTTATTTCATTTCCAAGCAATATTTGTTCCTTTGTAAACGCACAAGCTGAGAATAACGCCCAACAACTAGTTCCATGAGTACACAAAGTTCTATGATTAACTTCTTTTTGATACTTCATGACATTCCACAAAAGGATTAAGTGCGTTAATTAATTGTTCTTCTTAGTTAGTTAATATATTATAGCACCTATTTAATATTATTAATATATATTATAATCTTAACTAATATTTTAATAATTGTCGATTTTATACAATTTATATTGGATAATCCTACCTCGATTTACATTACAAGCAAATAATTCCAACTCTTCCAATTTCTATATTATTCTGTACAATATTTGTTTGTAATTAAGATAGCCGTGCTGAAAGAATTCGAAATTGAACCTTTCTTAAAGAATAAAGCTCCACACCAAACTAAAGCTATTGTTGCAATGTCCGGTGGAGTTGATAGCTCCGTTGCTGCAGCTCTATTGCATAATTTAGGGTATAAAGTGATAGGAGTGACCCTTCAGCTATATGGCACTGATGATGATGCTAATGCAAGAAAGGGTGCATGCTGTGCTGGTCAAGATATTTATGACGCTAAGCGCGTGGCCGAAAGTGTTGGTTTTCCTCACTATATTTTAAACTATGAAGAAATGTTCAAAAAGGAAGTGATAGAGGATTTTGCGGACACTTATATGCGTGGAGAAACCCCTATACCTTGCGTAAAATGTAACCAAACAATAAAGTTCCGTGATCTACTGCAAGTTACAAAAAATCTGGATGCGGATGTGTTAGTAACAGGACACTATGTGAGAAGATTAGAAAAAAATGGTGAAACTAAGCTGTGCACAAGCATAGATAAAAGCAAGGATCAAAGTTATTTTCTTTTTACAACAACTTCAGAACAATTAAAGATACTCCGATTTCCACTCGGAGGATTTTATAAAAGTGACATAAGAAAGTTAGCAAAACATTTTGGTTTACAAATTTCTGACAAGCCAGACAGTCAAGATATATGTTTTGTTTCTGAAAGCTATAGTAAGACAATAGCAAAGCTCGCTCCACAATCCGTACAAAAAGGTAAAATAGTAAGTGTGGATGGGAAAGTGCTAGGTGAACACAATGGCATAGTAAATTTCACAGTGGGACAAAGAAAAGGATTAGGTATTGCACACAGTGAGCCTCTTTATGTGGTAAAAATCAATACAAAAAATAATGAAGTAGTAGTTGGGCCGGTAAGCGCATTGATGCAAAAAAGAATATTTATTAAAGAATTAAATTGGTTAGAACAACCAAAGAAAGATATGGAAGTAACTGTGAAGCTTAGGTCTTCACATGCAGGAAGTTCAGCAACAATATATCCAACTGAAACAAAAGATAGAGCTTATGTTGTTTTAAATGACGATTACTTTGGCATCA
This sequence comes from Wolbachia sp., assembly GCA_028803175.1. Taxonomy (GTDB): domain Bacteria; phylum Pseudomonadota; class Alphaproteobacteria; order Rickettsiales; family Anaplasmataceae; genus Wolbachia. Next base: position 383 of record JARBCG010000055.1, on the reverse strand, counting down.
GCCCAGGTCAAGCTTGTGTAGCCTATAAAGATGAACAAGTTATTGGTGGAGGATGGATATGCCATTCATAAACAAATTTCTTGCATAAACCGAATCCTGACAGCAATTTTTTATCTATTTTACCTAAAATCTCTGTATGGATCAGAGTTGCCTAAATTGCCTTAGTAAGATAGGTTAATCGTTCTAAAATAGGGAGTTTTATTGTATTTGGTGATAATATTACATTGGTTCTGCGAGAAAGCAAAAATGACCAGAATTTCATACATCTATGCAACTTTGATCACAGTTTACCACCAACAAAGGATATCAAGTAAAAAAGTATTCAGAGGACTTTCATGACTTGGCAAAAGAGTAAAATGCTGGTTCTTTGGTTTTAAGCTGCG
>JARBCG010000054.1 GCA_028803175.1 Wolbachia sp. | reverse complement strand
GTACTTTACCATATTAAAGTAGTCCAACATAAAGTATATTATACTAAAGTGTTCGCCTTAAGGCGAGGGTGTTAACCTACTAACCTCTTACTACATAAAATAGCACTATGTAGAGTTGTTTATCCGTTATTGTCTTGTACACTAACATCAGCTATACTATAGAAATTACGATCGGCAAGAGCTGTAACACATATTGAATTTCCTCCTTCAACAGCTAAATGTAATGGTATTTTTCCTTCTTTATTTCGGCTATTAACAACCTGCAATGCTCTATCTCCTCCAAATCCGAAAACTAAATTAATAACGAAATATTGTAAACTAGAAAAAATTAGATTTGTATGATCAAGCCTAGCAGCTATGTGGATAGGTGTGTTACCATCAACGTCTTTTTCTATGATAAAATTAAAAAAGTTATATCCTTCTACTATTTTATCAAATTCTTCACTATTACATCCTTCATCCACCAATACTTGGTTGCATTTCAACCGAAGTAACTCTATTTTACGATTACTAAACATAACCATACATATTTACATAACATACTGATAGGATGAACTTTTAAATCCCACAGTCGAAGCCATATGATTAAGAAAATTCACACTACCGTTGTCGAGAGTGTACCATTCAAGAATGTGACCACATCTTTTTTCCTGATCCCAGTAGTCAGTTACTCGGATAACAAGAAATGTGGCCAATGATAACAATATTGGATGGAGCTACTCACATGACAGAGGGTTTTGCAAAAAGTCTAGTCTTTACTTTATAATAAACATACTCTATATTTTAACTAGAGTTATAATTTTAAACAAGGAGTGTAATTTTGAGTTTATTTAATAACCTTTATAAAGGTTTGTCAAAAACCTCTTCTCGTTTTAGCAGCGAAATAAAAAGTATTTTTTCTACTAGAAAAAAATTAGATCAGTTGCTTTTAGATGAGTTAGAGGAATTGCTAATCAGCATGGATATCGGCTATAAGACTTCCAAATTAATCATTGATAAGTTAGCTAGTATCAAATTTGACAAGGAAGTTGAGCATGATTTAATCAAACAGCAGTTGATAGACGAAATAGAAGCCATATTAAATCCGACTGTGCAACCACTAATTTTGGACAAAAAACCACATATAATAATGGTGTGTGGAGTAAATGGTAATGGTAAAACCACAACTGTTGGTAAGCTTGCATATAAATATAAGGAAATGGGAAAGTCTGTTATGCTTGTTGCATGTGATACATTTAGAGCTGCGGCTAACGAGCAGTTAAACATTTGGGCAGAACGTTCTAGTTGCTCAATTGTTATCGGAGAGCACGGTGCTGACTCTGCAAGTGTGGCATATAAAGCTATAACTCAAGCTATAAAAGATAATGTTGATGTTGTTCTGGTTGATACAGCAGGAAGGCTGCAAAATAACGTAAACCTTATGGAAGAGTTATTAAAAATATATAGAATCATAAATAAATTAGATGACACTGCTCCTCATGATGTTATTTTAGTTCTTGATGCAACTACAGGGCAGAATGCCTATAGCCAACTAGAGACATTTAGTAAGATGGTTAACGTTACAGGACTCATTATAACAAAGTTAGATGGTACTGCCAAAGGTGGAGTAGTGGTTGGATTAGTACAAGAGTACAAGGTGAAACTATATGCTATAGGAGTCGGTGAAAGTATAGAAGACTTGAGAGAATTCACTGGTAAGGAATTTGCTGAAGCGTTGTTTAGCTGTAGTTAAGATATAGATAAATTCCCACTTAACACTATAACTTGAACCTCAAAACTATTGTAAAGTGGAAAAAACATTCATTTTACTACAGTAAAAATTGGTGATAGTCATATAGGAGAAGTAGTCAGATCAAGTGTTGATGAATCTCTCGAATGGTTTAAGAATTTACTAAAAAACTTATAGAACAACAGGAGCAAATTTCAGATAAAATATTAAATGAAATAATAAAAAGGCTGATATTTCTAAAAGATGTAGGATTAAACTATCTAACACTCAATCATGAATTGAACACTTTGTCCGGTGATGAAAATAAAAGAATTTGTCTTACCTCACAAATTGGTTCAGGGTTAACAGAGATGTTGTATGTGCTGACGAACCTTCAATTGGTCTACATCAATGTGATAATGATCGATTGATTTACACATTTAAAAATCTGAGGGACATGGGTAACACAATGAGGATACAATAATGGCGCCGACTATGTAATTGATATTGCTCCAGGAGCCGGCGTAAATGGTGAAAAGATAGTTGCAGAAAGCATACCTGAGCAGATTCTAGATAGCATAACCAGGCAATATTTAAGTGGAGAAAAAAATATTTCTGTTCCAAAAAGAAGAATACCGACAGATAAATTCATAAAAGTAGTTGGTGCGTGTGAAAATAATTTAAAAAATTAGGAAATCTTATTTGTGTTACTGGAATATCAGGAGATGGTTCTTCTGCAAAGCATGGTAAATGTAGCAAAATCGAAGGACTTGAATATATAGATAAAATTATCGAAGTTGATCAATCACCAATTGGTAGAACTCCAGAATCAAATCCAGCAATATACGTTGGTATTTTTATCATATAAGAAATTGGTTTGAAGGTCTTCCAGAGTTAAAAGCACGAGGGTATAATATTGGTGGATTTTTATTTAATACCAAAGGAGGAAGATTCGAAGCCTGCAGAGGAGATGGACATTTAAAAATAGAGATGCACTTTTTATCAGATGTTTATGTGAAATGTGAACAACGCAAAGGGCGAAGGTATAATCGAGAAACATTAGAAGTGACTTACAAAAGAAAATCAATATCTGACGTGCTTGATATGACAATATATCAGTCTTATGATTTTTTTGAAAATCTTCCAATAATCAAAGAGAAATTGATTTCTTTGCAAGAAGTAGGGCTTGGATATATAAAACTTGTTCAATCATAAATAAAACACTATCTTGTGGTGAGGCACAAAGAATAAAACTACCCAGAGAGCTATCAAAACGATCTACCGGCAAAACATTATATATTCTTGATGAACCAACAACTGGACTGCATTTTGAAAATATAAATAATTTACTAAAAATACTTCATAAGTTGGTTGATTTGGGAAGTACAGTGGTTGTTATTGAGCATAATTTACATGTTATAAAAACCGTAGATTACATAATAGATATCGGCTCCGAATGTGGAATCAAAGGTGGAAAAGTAGTTGCAACCGGAACTCTAGAACTTGCAAAGTTATAAACATACCAGAAAGTATCACTGGTAAGTACCTTGAGCAATGTCTGTCAAAACTAATTCAAGTGTAAATAGTTGCAATTATTAGTAAATTAGGATACAATAGTTAAACAACTATTAATCAAGGAGATAATATGTCGGAATTATTAAATAAGTTTAAGATGTACGTTGAGCAAGTAGTTGTTTTATTAGTAATGAAAGATGGAAAATGGGAGTGTTAAATAAACTGTGTCAAACTGAAAAGTGATATGTTATAATTAGTACAAAATGTAGGTTTTAAAAATAGTTGGATTAGTGGATTACAGAAAATAGGAGGAAAACATTTTTGTGTAGTGAGGTTGGTAGGTTAACACTCTCGCCTCAAGGCGAACACTTTGGTATAGTATACTTTAGTATGGTTTAGTATAGATTATAAACATAGCTCTCGTAGTACGTTTAATTTAAAGTACCATTTAGTGTTTTATACTAAGTGCAGATTAAGTGCAGATATAGAATACTTACATGTCAAACAGCAGTGCATAGTAAAGAAATTATCAGGGAAGTATGTACTGCAAACTACGTAGATATCGTAAGAGGTAATATTACTCCTGACCATATGCTAATCTCTATG
>JARBCG010000053.1 GCA_028803175.1 Wolbachia sp. | reverse complement strand
TATAGTAATGGCTTCAGAATGAGTAATTTCTAGTATTCTTGTAGGTTTTTTGCTGTTAGGTAGTAATTTGTCTGCACATTTTTCATCTACTACAAAATAGTCCAACACTAGGGTGTTAACCCACCCACCTCACTACATAAACCAGCTAGTAGCTCTCTTTTACATTTAGCTATTCGATATTACTAATGAAAGAACTGTTTTGCATTATGCTGTTACTTTGTTTAGAATAACGGATAGGATAAAAAAATTAATGTGGCTACTACTTGACATCGTGCTACTGCGAATGATAACGTGAGATCTATAAATTTCCTACGCTTCTGTTATAACCACATAAGTTAAAGGATGTACATCAGGTTACTGATTTACCATAGTAATTGCGCCATGGCAGTGTTTGTATTTCTTTCCTGAATTACATGGACATTTGTCATTTCTTGATACTTTAGGAAAGTTGCTTTTTATATCAGAATGCAACCTGTTGCTTATTTCGTGGTTATCTGAAAGCTTAAAGTGTGCCAAACGATGAATAGTAAGTTCTTTCCATCTTTCAAGCATCGATTCAAACATTAAAAAGGCTTCACGTTTAAATTCGTTCAGTGGATCTTTTTGTCCAATAGCACGTAAACCTATGCTTTTCCTTAGGCTTTCTAGAGTTGAAAGGTGCTCTCTCCATAAGTGATCTAGTGTCAGTATCATTACTTGTTTTATTACTGTATTCCATAAATCTGTAGTATGTTGACTATTGAAGTACCTCTCTTTCTCAGTAAAAAATTCCTGTGTCTTATCGTTTATATAATCCAAAGCATCTTGTTTATTCACAAATTTTGCTAAAGACACATTATTTAACGTAATTCCATACCTTTTATGAAACTCATTGATTATATCTTCAACATAGTCTTCATAATAGCCGCTTTTAACTATACTTTCTACTATACCATCGTTTACTTCACTATAAACTTCAAGTAAATCATTAACTTCATTACCTAAAATGTGGTTTCTCTGTTCAAAAATTACTTTACGTTGATTGTTAATTACGTCATCAAACTTAAGTAAAGACTTTCGTACATCATAGTTTCTAGCCTCCACTTTTTTCTGTGCTTTCTCAAGTGCTTTATTAATCCATGGATGGTGAATAGCTTCGTTGTTTTTTAGCCCTACCCTTTGTAAGAAATTTCTCATTCTATCAGAACCAAATATCCTCATTAAATCATCTTCAAGCGATAAAAAGAACTTAGAAAGCCCAGGGTCACCCTGACGGCCAGAACGTCCGCGCAATTGATCATCAATTCTTCTGCTTTCGTGCCTTTCGGTTCCAACAACACATAATCCGCCAGCTTTTATAGCAATTTCCTTATCTTTTTTGACTCTTTCAACTATTTCTTGATATTTTCTCTCTCTTTCGTCATCATCTTTTATTTTACTTAATTCTGTCTTTGCAATCATTTCAGCATTTCCACCGAGCTGAATATCAGTACCACGTCCTGCCATATTAGTTGCTATAGTAATGCTACTTGGAATTCCTGCTTGCGCTATTATATAAGCTTCGTGTTCATGATAACGAGCGTTTAAAACCGAATGTTTGAGGGAATGACTATGCAAAAGTTCAGAAAGTTCTTCTGATTTTCCGATGCTTACTGTACCAACGAGCACCGGTTGAAGACGGTTGTGGCATTCTTCTATAAATTTTAGTAGAGCATTATACTTCTCTTTTTCTGTACCATAAATTACATCGTCTAAATCTAATCTTTTTACAGTTACGTTAGTTGGAATTTTAACTACATTTAGTCTGTATATATCACGAAATTCATCCGCTTCTGTTGCTGCTGTTCCTGTCATGCCAGATAGCTTATTGTACATACGAAAGTAATTCTGAAATGTTACCGATGCTAAAGTTTGGTTTTCATATTGAATTTCAACTCCTTCTTTTGCTTCAAGTGCTTGATGAAGACCATCTGAATATCTTCTGCCTTCCATCATACGCCCAGTAAATTCGTCGATAATTATTACCTTGCCACTTTTTACAATATAATCTTTATTAACTGTAAATAGCTTATGTGCACGCAACGCCTGATCTATATAATGTATCATTATCATGTTATTGGTATCATATAGTGAGGAATTTTCAACAATAAGATTATACGACTTTAGCAGTTCTTCCACTCGTGAGATACCATCTTCAGTTAAAAATATCGTCCTGCTCTTTTCATCCACCTCATAATTAGAATCAGCTAACTTAGTGACTATTTTATTTATATGTTTATATATCTGATTATTTTCCTCAACTGGGCCAGAAATAATAAGCGGAGTACGAGCTTCATCAATTAAAATGGAATCTACTTCATCCACTATTGCATAATTAAAACCTCTCTGAACCATATCATTCTGAGAGGATTTCATATTATCCCGCAAGTAATCAAAAGCAAGTTCGTTATTTGTTGAATATACAATATCTTCACTATAAGCCTTTTTTCTTTCTTCACCTGTCAAATTGTCAGTAATAAACGCAACAGATACACCGAGTGAATTATATAACTTACTCATCCATTCCATATCTCGTTTTGCAAGGTAATCGTTAACAGTTACAACATGCACTCCTTTGCCTTCCAATGAATTGAGATATGCAGCCAAAGTTGCAACAAGAGTTTTTCCTTCCCCTGTTTTCATTTCTGATATCATGCCATTATGGAGTACAATTCCACCAATTAATTGAACATCAAAGTGTCTCATGTTGAGAAATCTTCTTGAAGCCTCACGCACAACAGCAAATGCAGGTATAAGAATGTCATTTAGTGTTTCCCCCGTTCTCAACCTTTGCTTAAACTCTTTGGTTTTATCAGACAGCTCTTGATCAGATAAGCTCTGCATTTCTTGCTCTAGTGCGTTGATTTTTTCAACAATTTTTCTAAAAGATTTTATTATTTTTTTATCTTTTGATCCAAATACTTTCTTTATAAAAAGGAACGATAATATCAAAATGGAGAATATGGCTATTAAAATTAGAGTAGAATTGTGCATAAATTGAGTAATATCCATTTAATATGAGAGTATATTACTAAACATGAGTCACAGCAATTACATATTGGGTAAAGGAGTACCATTATAGTTGCGCTCCTTTTCATAGCATTTCATTAAAGCGCAGCTAGACCAACAACTTTTCCACTTGCTCCTTGCCATTCCACTTTACCTTTCTCTGTGTTCATGTCACCTAACTCAGCTGAAGGTTTTGTTTCAACATCAGGTTCAGAAACTTTATCAGGATTTTCCTCGGTAGGAGGTTCAATTTTTTCTCAGTATCAGGTTAACGCAACTCCCTCTATAATAGCAATAGGCAAAACGGCTATATCCATTAGCACATCCATACTGACTATAATACAAATTGCAAGGATACCTCTAACTATTTCAGTACTTGGTTCCTGTTCTCCTGCTTTTATAATTGTATACGCAAGGCCAACACTTATTGTAAACCCAGAGAAAAATGCAGCAAAAATAACGCCAGCGGTTAAACCTTCTACTATTCCTCCTGAAATAGCTATCGTGGTAATACTCAAAATAGGACAGGAGTAATATTACCGCTTACGATATCCACGTAGTTTGCAGTACATACTTCCCTGATAATTTCTTTGCTACGCACTGTTGTTTGAC
>JARBCG010000052.1 GCA_028803175.1 Wolbachia sp. | reverse complement strand
TTAGTATACATTATGTCTACCCTTGTTTCATATTGTTTAAAAGGTAAAAAGCCCATAATCTCCTCTGTCTGCTCTGTTGGTTAATCCATAGTTGGCGTTTTTAGTGTAATTTTAATGAGCAAAAATTTTCTTATAAAATATCTATTTATAAATCCATCAAGCTGTACTTCTAAACAGTTCCATAATTACAGAGATGAACATCACATAATCCTATCTGGTGTTGGGTACATTAGTTTAGAAGATAAAATGCATGCTATAGTGCAAAATCACGTAATAGAAATCTCACGGAATATTTCTCATGGGATTGAAAATAGAAGTACAGACTCTTCACTTTAGATAGTTGAATTTCAGATGGGAGAATATTTATCTGATGATGATATAGCGGGATTAGATGATGATGTATATAACAGAATATAATAATAAACCAAATCTATCATACAAACAGTTTGTACGATAGATTTTTAAAGGTTGAGCATTACACACTAATTTGTGGAGGTGTTTCTTGTGCAGGTCCTTTGTTAAGCTTTAGTGCATGGTATACCGCGTAAATCAAAGTTGCTATTCCTAAAAGTGCTAAAGCTGCTCCACCTACAGCTCCAATAACAGGTGTGCTGCTATAAATGCAAATATCCCAAATGCAGGTACTGTACACTAAGTGAAGGTACTACAATAGCACTTGCTACACATAGGACTCCTGCAACACATATACAAGCTACCTGTCTTCTTTGAATTATATTTACTACTTCTTTACATTTTCCATCTCTAACTTTTTGAGCTAATTCTTCAGCCTTCTTATCGCTTATAAGTAATGTCTTCATCCAGAAGCCACTTTGAAACAGCTTAGGAAGTTCATTGATGGGAATAATTTTTATTGTAGACTTTAAAAATATTACTAACGTTGTTCATGTCTCTTTTAGCAACAGACAAGAATAAATCCTTTGCTGTACAACTTAAACATGATTGCGTTATGTTACCTTGCTGAACACCATGCTTAAATTGTTCTTGGTTTGCAATATTTCCTTCTCCTGTTAAAAAATAAACTCAGTATAATTGAGAAATAATTCTATAAATAATTCAATTACAATACTTAATAATCTTAGTTGCTATTTATGTATTTATCAACGAAAAATGGTTTTAAGGAAAAGTTTATACATTAAATCTAAAGTGCATTATATCTCCATCTTGGACAACATAATCCCTGCCTTCAAAGCGAATTCTTCCTGCATCTTTGCAAGCTGACTCACTCCCATACTTTATATAATCTTCAAAACTTATTGTTTCTGCTTTTATAAAGCCTTTTTCAAAATCAGTGTGAATAACGCCTGCAGCTTTATTAGCTGTTGATCCTACCTTAACCGGCCATGCACGTGCTTCCTTTGGACCAACGGTAAAGAAAGTTATCATATTTAATACTTCATACATAATACGTGCTACTCCATCAAGTCCCGACTCTTGCAAGCCAAATTCTGATAAAAAGCTCTGCTTTTCTTCTTCACTCTCAAGATTTGCAATATCTTCTTCTAGATTTGCTGAAATGCAATAAAATTTACTTTTATTTGCTTCCGCCATTTTTTCCACTTTTTTAGAGAGTTCATTTCCAGTTATAACATTGGCATCTTCAACATTGCAGACATACATCACAGGCTTTGTTGTAAGCAATTGAAATAATTTCATTTCTTCTTCATCCACATTCTTTAAACTTCTTGCAGGTTTACCAGACTTTAGCGTAGCTAACACTTCCTGCATTAAGTCCAACTGCTTCTTCAGTTCCTTATCGCCTTGCTTTGCATTCTTCTCCATCTGAGGAAGCCTTTTTTCTATGCTATCGATATCAGCTAAAATGAGCTCCTTTTCAACCACTTCAGCATCCGATATTGGGTCCACTTCGTTATGCACATGATTTATATCATCATTTATAAAACATCTGAGTAAATGAACAATAGCGTCTACTTCTCTAATGTGGCTCAAAAACTTGTTACCAAGCCCCTCCCCTTTACTTGCGCCTTTTACAAGACCTGCAATATCAACAATTTCCAGTTGGTTATAAATTATCTTCTTTGAGCAGGCAATCGCTGCTATCTGCTTTAAGCGCTGATCTCTTATCGGCACTTTACCCATGTTGGGTTCGATTGTGCAGAAAGGATAATTTGCAGCTTCAGCTGAACTCGATTGCGTAAGTGCATTAAATAATGTCGATTTTCCAATGTTTGGCAGCCCAACTATGCCACAGTTAAAACTCATATTTTCTACGTAAAGTTACAATATACTTAACTATTGCATAATTTCAGAATTTTTGCTATACTTAATTGTTTAACCATTTATTAATAACTTTATTGATATAGTGTATATAGTTTACGGTTTAGGTAATGGTTATGAGGATGCAAGTTATGAAGCCAGAAAAAAGTCGAACAGATTTAATAATAGGTTCACGTCATATTGTGGTAGAGGCAATTGAGGGAAAGAAAGATCATCATGTGCAATCTAAATTAACAAATATATTTTAGAAATTTTAAGACTCACTGCAACTACACTCAACGCTTTTATGTAGTGAGGTAGGTGGTTTAACACCCTCGCCTTAAGGCGGACACTTTAGTATAATATACTTTATGTTGGACTACTTTAGTATGGTTTA
>JARBCG010000051.1 GCA_028803175.1 Wolbachia sp. | reverse complement strand
TTTTGCAAAATAGTAGATGAAAAATGTGCAGACAAATTATTACCTAACAGCAAAGAACCTACCAGAATAACGGAAATTACTCATTCTAAAGCCATTACTATAATACCGTTTTATAAAGCTTTTTATCTATTTTAACTAAAATCTCTGTATGGATCAGAGTTTCCTAAATTGCCTTAGTAGGATAGATTAATCATTCTAAAACAGAGAGTTTTATGGTATTTGGTGCTACGGTTTTAAGCTGCATATAGTCATTAACGAGAGGGGATAAATTCAAAGTGTTGTGCTGAAAACAGAGACTTATGACAAAGAATCTTACCGTCCTGTTATTTGGAGATAAGGGATACATGAAAATGGAGCTTTTTCAAATGTGTTAATGCGCTTAATGAGAAGGTTTTACTCAGAAAATGATCTATTATTGAAACAGTTTCTGATTATTTTAAAAATAAGTTTAAAATTTAATATTTTCGTCATAGATCACCAATTAATTTTTTAGTATATACTATATCCACCCTAGTTTCATATTGTTTAAAGGGTAAGAAGCCCAGAATCTTCTCTGCCTTTTTTGTTGGTTAATATATAGTTGGCGTTTATAGCATGAGTTTGTTAGTTGTTGGAGATAAACCTGATGCTTCACATAAAAATGGACCTTTATCAGGAGTGTCTGAAGTGAAAGTAGATGACGTAGGAAGAAGAGTAAAGGGATTAATTAATAAATTTAAACAAAGTGGTTGTGGTTGTTAAGTATTATCCCTGTCTTTGTATTTACAAAGGTACGGTATCTTTTTAAAATAGCAAATTCTTTATTTGTTTTACAGGCCTATTAGTTTTTGATTTCTTCTCTGCGAAAGCAGTTTCTAGAAGGCTTTTAAGTTTTTCCCATTCTTTTTGACCATTTGGATGGTTTAAAATTACAGGTTTGTATTTATTTTCAATTCTTCCCAAAGCCTTATCGTACGAAAAATCTAACTCTTCATGTATATCACTATTTATTGATTGCAATATGATAAGAAACGTAAATAAGCTTGGGATCTGTAATTCTTCCTTTTTGTAATCCAAAAGGCATAGTTCAATTTTTTTTGCGCAGTATTCAATAATCTTTAATGATAATGACAGGCTTTCTGCATAAAATATAAGGTTGTCTGTAATCAAAACTTTTGATTTTTTTGATAATTTTACATTTTCGAACAGTTCTTTTGTAAATCTTTCTATTGGTTGTTTTGGTAAGTGCAAAGATAAGTTAGTGAAAGATTTTAAATCAAAATTTGATCCTAATATTGTATTAATAGACTCATGCACGTTACTTTTATCTTTACTGACAGAAATAATGAAAACAAGTCCCTCTATATCAAGCATATATTTTATAGATTCTAAGAAGTCTACAATGAATTTAGAGCGACATATATCTAAATCATCTACCATTATATAAATGTTTTTGCCTTTCCGAATTTTGTTCACTATTTTTGTTAGCTGTGTTTTGAAGTCTTTTATATTTTCTTCTCTTCTTTGAAGATTGTTTAACTCTCTCAACACAGAACCAATATCTTTTCTATCAGTTTCTTTGGTGGCATCAAGCAATATGGAAAGCATAGCAAGTGGAGATTTACTAATTAACTTTCCTAATGTGTTTAAAGAAAATATCTCTTGGTTTATATTCTTAAACTGTTGTATAACACTTCTTTTTACTTCGTATGATGCAAACAAATTTTCAAACAAAAAATTTAAAAAAGAAGGAAGTGGTTGATCCAGTGCGTTTATATCCCACGCGCTGTAATAAGCTGCGATTTCATTTTGCCGTTTTAGCTCTTTTACCCACTCTTTTAGAAAAAAAGTTTTACCCCATCCGCTATATCCTTCTAAAGATATCATTGTAAAAGAGTTATCAATTGTTTTTACTATAGTGCCGAACTTATCTGCAAATTGCCTATAGTCAAGATTGTCATTTTTCCACACCACTTCAGGCTGCACTACTGCTTTCTTTTTGTATGTTATCCACGATATAAGTTTTTTAAAGCACATACCTATTTTATATTCAATTTATATTCTTGCCTTGAAGTAAGAGCCACTTTTAACGTTCCTTCATCCAGGTAATCAATCTCTCCACCCATTGGTATTCCGCAAGCAAGATGAGATATTTTCACATTTGAGTCTTTAAGTAATTCGATTATATATTGTGCAGTAACTTGACCTTCTAAAGTTGGATTGATTGCAATGATTATCTCTTCAATCTGAGAGTTTATTACTCTTTCATTAATAGTATTGAGATTGAGTTCTTTTGGTCCTATACCATTTATTGCAGATAACCTACCACCTAAAACATGGTACAGGCCTGAATATATGTTACCTTTTTCAAATGCCCAGAGATCACCTAATTCTTCTACTATGCATAATAGTTTAGGGTCACGTTTTGGACTAATGCAGATAAAACAAGGAGATTTTGTATCTAGATTTCCACAAATTTTGCACTCTACTATAAGATCTGCTAGATCTTTAATCAAAGACGCAAGTGGTAACATAACCTTCTCTTTATTTTGAAGCAGGTGTATAGCCAATCTTCGAGAAGATGATGGTCCTAAATTTGGCAATTTGGATAAAGCGTTAACTAAGTTTTTTATTTCATTATTCATTCAATAAATCCAAAGCAGATAATCAAATAATAACATTAAACCTTTTATAAAGAAAGTAGTATGCCTATTTCTAAATTACTTTCGGTCTATAAATATATATACACAAAAACAATTAATCATATAGAATTGCGAATATTGTTCTTTTCATATCTTGATGCCTTTTGACATTATAGCCCTAACTTTAACCTCTGTCTGTTTGTTAATACTCTTATGTATCTCTATTACAAAAAATAAAAGACTAAAGGCAAACAAGGTAAATCTTGAAGGTAACTTGTATAAACTAGAACATGAGTTTCAAGAAGCAAAACAAACTTTGTTCACAAAGAATGAAGAAATAGTTGACCTGAGAATAAAGAGAGCAGAGCTTGAGTTGACGTTGCAAAAAGAACGTGATGAGAAGGAAAAGGAAATAGAATTACTAACAAAAGCAGAAGAGCGATTAACAAATACTTTTAAGGCACTTTCTCTTGATGCATTGCAGGTAAATAACAATAACTTTTTAAATTTAGCAAAAGAGGTAATTGATAATAAACTAAAAGAGACAGAAAATGATTTCAAAAGAAGGCAAGACACAATCAATGAAGTTGTGACTCCAATAAAAGAAAAGTTAGAAAAATTTGATAATGAAATACGTGAATTAGAGAAAGAAAGGGTAGGGGCTTATGAGGGTTTAAAGGAGCAAATCGGAGCGTTAATTAATCAAACTTCTAGTCTTGCTAATGCTTTTAGGAAGCCTCATATAAGAGGAAAATGGGGTGAAATGCAACTCAAAAGAGTGGTTGAAATGGCTGGAATGGTGGAATATTGTGATTTCTTAACTCAGCCACCGGTGATTGATAAAAATGACGATAATTTATTGCGCCCTGATTTAATAATAAAAATGCCATCTGGAAAGCAAATAATAATAGATGCTAAAGTGCCGCTTGATTCTTATCTTGATGCTGTATCACAGAATGATTTGCAAGTGCAAAAAGAAAAGCTGAAGGATCATTCGTTAGCAATAAAAAAACATATAAACGATTTAGGTAAAAAAGAATACTGGAATCAATTTGAAAATACGCCAGAACTTGTAGTTCTATTTCTTACAGGGGAGGGGGTCTTTAGTGCAGCACTTGAACATGAACCTTCTTTGATAGAGATTGGTGTGGAGAAAAAGGTGATTATTGCGACACCTATCACTCTGATTGCGCTGCTAAGAGCAATAGCATATGGGTGGAAACAAGAGATGATAGCTGAAAGTACAAAAAAGATTAGTGAGATAGGGCATATTCTGTATGAGCGCATCTGCACAATGGGTGAAAATTTTAATAATTTGCGTAAAAGTTTAAAAAGCGCTGTAGATAATTATAATAAAACTGCCGGTTCACTTGAAGGAAGAGTGTTTCCTGCCGCTCGTGAATTTAATAAACTCGGTATACATGAAAAAAATAAAGAATTGAGTATTGCCAAAGAGCTTGAATCTGCACCACGTAATTTGCATATAGAGGAGTTACAAGCTAATTAGATTGCTTTCAAAACTATAGTTAACATAATTAGTTAAAATTTACCAAGAACATATTTTGAGTAACTGGATCATATGATAAAACCATAAGGTGACAAAAGCACGAACTTTGTTTGAGAGAGTTTCTATCTACTTTGATATCGACCTGCAATAATTTTAAACTTTTTCAACAAACCTATCACATTCTCAACCACAACTCTTTGGCTTGTAAGCTCTTGATTTTCTTGCTTTTGTTCCTTGGTTAGTGACTTCTTTTTCGTTTTCCTGTGCGGCAATTCAACATCTGTGTGAATTTTTTGTATTTCTCTGTAAACTGCATCAGCTAAAACTTTCATGTTTGGTAATATGTGCATTTTAACTCCTTAAAACGCCAACTATGGATTAGAAGAAAACAAAAAAGCCTGGGAAATATGGTAAACTCCGATATTGTAAAAAAATTAAGGAGGTACCCCAGATGGAAAGAATAGCATAGAATTATTTTGCTTTGTAGATGATTTTTGCAAAATAGTAGATGAAAAATGTGCAGACAAATTATTACCTAAC
>JARBCG010000050.1 GCA_028803175.1 Wolbachia sp. | reverse complement strand
CCCTCTGTGGTACCTCTTAGTTTTTTTACAATATTGGAGTTTACACCCTATTTCCCTGGCTTTTTTGCTTTCTTCTAATCCATAGTTAGCGTTAAAAAGATTATAAACTATTATCCAATACACTTACCATGATTGCTTTCTTCATGTTAATTTTGGAATTTGTAGAAATGAGAAGACAGATCCAAAAATAATAGACCTTATACTAAAGAACGCCCCTAAATAAAGATGCTACACCTTACATAGAAGCTATTCTGGTCTCAGAAAAACAAGGGGTTACTATTAGTAAAAAAGCGATTGATCAATTAAATCAGTATATGAAAATTTCAATACATCAGGATATCCATATGGACCTCGTCATGCTTTTGCTGAGCAAAGTTGTCCATCGCATAAAGTACAAGATTACATTAATACAAGATAAAGTCATAAAAGAAAACTTTGCAGAAAATAACAATGATGATTATGAGATTATATCCTATCTTTCTCCTATTAAAGATCACTATAGTAAGTTCATACAGTATTTGCAAATATCTCTAATGTCATTGAGTTTGAAGACATTAAATTATTCTTTTGTAATTTCTTATTCACAGCAAGAGTTAAGAATTTATTATAATTTTACACACATTTGCTTCAACCATTCTTTATCCTCAACATTATTTTCTAATTTTTCGTACACAAACTGATGATAATTGTTTATCCATTTGATTTCACCTTGAGTAAGCATTTGAACATTTATAAGTCTTCTATCATATGGAATGCAGGTTAGCTGCTTAAAGCTTAAGAAATCATTATACCTCTTTTGAAACTCAATTTCTAGTGGTAATTTTGTTGTCGAAGTTGAGCTATGCTCCTCAAATACATCCAAGTATTCTGTGGTACTCGCATGCACTTCTTCTAAAAATTTCTCACCACAAATCGGTTTCGAAATAGGTCTATTTTCTTGTTTATCAACGTACATAAGATTTTCTATTCTTATTCCATATTTGTTTGGTATATAGTAACCAGGTTCGTTAGAAAGTATCATTCTTGACATAAGTTCTATTTTATTTCCTTTTGATATTGCCTGCGGTCCTTCGTGCACTGATAAGTAATTCCCTACACCGTGTCCTGTGCCATGCATATAGTCCATTCTAAATCTCCATAAATGTGCACGTGCTAATATATCCAACTCTCCACCGGTAGTGCCAGATGGAAAAACTGCGCTTGCAATGGCAATATGAGCTTTTAGTACTATTGTATAGTTGGTCATTTGCTCATTAGTTGGAATGCCGATCGCTACTGTTCTTGTTATATCAGTTATGCCATCAAGATATTGACCACCAGAATCAATTAAATATAGTCCTCTTCCTTTAATTACTTTATTTGTATATTTATTTGCACGATAGTGAATTATTGCTGAATTTTCATTGAACGCTGAAATTGTTGGAAAACTGAGTCGCTTAAATAAATTTTGCTCTTTTCTATAATCCAAAATCTTTTGCTCTGCATCAAGCTCCGTGATTCCATTGCTAATATTATTTTCAAGCCAATGTAGAAAATTTATAACCGCAATTCCATCTTTAATATGTGCATTTACTGTTCCTGCTATTTCCGTTTGATTTTTTATAGCTTTTATCAATAAACATGGATCTTCCTTTTCGACTATCTTTTTATTTTCTATTGCATTCATAATATTCATTGGAGTTGTACTTGGATCTATCATTACTAAGTTTAATTTATGTAATGCACTTTCAAGCTCACCGATATCAAAAGCATTTATATGATCATCTAAACTATTTTTTAGAATTGAATCTTCTTTATTTTGGATAAATAAATCAACATTACCATTTTTGTATAATATAGCACGACTGAGCACATGCGGAGTGTATTGCGCATTTTCATTTCTTAAATTTAACAACCATGAGATTGAATCTGGATCAGTCAAGAGAGCTGCTTCAGATATACCCTCCATAGTCTTAGCTACTCTCTCACACTTATCTTTACTATTTTCACCAGAATATTCAATAGAATATAAAACTATCTCTTGTTTTTGATGATTATTCATTTTTTCAATCAAAAATGGTGCTAATTTACAGATACTCTCATATTTTCTTATATCCTTTATGGTAAAATATTGTGAATAATAACCTAAGGTAGAAATCGATGTTGAATTTTCTTTCACCCATTCACAAGGATCCTTTTCTTGCGTGTTATATATTTGAAAAATATCTTGATCAAGCTGACTGTGAGCTTGTGTGATATAACGTCCATCTGTAAAAAATGGACATTTATTATTTTTTGTGATAATCAGTAGTCCGTTTGAGCCTGTAAAACCGCATAATTGCTTTAAGCCCTCTGAGTACTCGCTTAAATATTCATCCTTAGTACGTAGCATAAACGCATCAACGTTCATTTTGTGCATAAATGAACGAAATTCTTCGACGCTTAACATAGATCTTATTTCCATTAAAAAAATAGAGATTCTAATATATTATTAAAGTAAGTCAAAGCTAAAGTAAGTAATAACGTTATTGCATTGTTGGGGAGCTTTGTAAAACTTACCTGCACGTTAGATTATAATAGACTTCTTTTGAAACTCAATTTCTGATGGTAATTTTGTCGTTGAAATTTATCTACGCTCCTCAAATACATTTGAGTATTCTGTGGTGCTTGCCTGCACTTCTTCTAGAGATTTCTCACCGTAAATAGGTTTCGAAAGAAGTCTAATGAGTAATTTTTATTTATGTATGACACACCAAAATTTTCATAATCACCTTGACATTTACTCAATCTTGCTGTACAATGGTCGAGTGTTTTTATACACTATAGCAATAAACTTACCTTGTAATAGTTGTATTGGACCCGAGGGCGGTACTCGGCGCCTCCACCATAGTTTTATTATAATTTTTAGGTTATGGGGGCGAATTAGGATCGACATGCATAGTAAAGATGGTGATTTTGCTCGGTTAGACACCACCGTAAGAGTTCATAATTTAAATGCAAACAAAAAATTTGCCGCTAACGATAATGTAGTATTAGCTGCTGCCGCTTAGCACAGTAACTACGCTATAATAAGCACGGTTTAGGGAACGCCGGGTAACAGAAGTTTCCCAAAATTACACAGGTAAAGGAATATGACTACTAATGAGATAATTGATTATGAAAAATTATTTAACCCTATTAAGTTTCAGCTGATAAAAAAAATATTAGAAGTTTTATCCAGTAATAAATTCACTCCTAACTTAGAAATACTATTTTTCACAGGTTTTAATGGTGTTATTGTACCAGACTATTTAAAAAAATTATATCCTGATCAAATGCTTATTATATTACAGCATCAGTTTTATAACCTCAAAGTTTCTGAGGATAAATTTAGTGTCAGTTTAAGTTTTAGTGGAAAACAAGAGCAGATTACTGTGCCATTTTTTGCTATCAGCGAATTTCATGATAAAGTCTCAGGCGACATTTTAACACTTGATAAGTTCGGCGTAGATTCTAATGAAAAATACCAAAGCAAAGAATGTAATAATGAATATGCTGAGAAACCACCAGATGGAGCAATTATATCCATAGACTTTCGTAACAAATAGCTTTTCCTCAAACATATGAGAAGCTTGAAGATACTCTACTTACTCAAAACAATTCTTTTTTCAACTTTTTGCACAATTTTATAAAAATGATCAAAATCTAAGCTTGCACTACCGATTAACACTCCTGATAAATTTAAAATATCTAACAAATTTTCTATGTTTTCTGAATTTACCGAACCGCCATATACAACATGTCTTTGATCAGCACACAATTTTATAACCGCTATAACCTCAGTAATTGAATCATTACTTGGTATAAAGCCTGTACCTATCGCCCATATTGGCTCATACGCTATAGTATATTCACCGTGGGATGGCAAACGATCTTTACATTGATGTTCTATTACTTCTTTTGTTTTTCCATTTTTACGATCTTCTGATTTTTCACCTACACAAATGATTGGGTGTAAACCTGATTCCAATGCGACTTCTGCTTTAAGTTTTATTTCATTATCTGTTTCACTACTTCTTTCAGAGTGCCCAAGTATAACATAAGTGCATCCAAGTTCCCTTAGCATTCCTGAACTAATTTCACCTGTATAAGAACCATACTTTTTATGATGGCAATTCTGTGCTCCCATACTAATGTTACTGCTCAATTCTATACTATCTGGAAATGATGTGAAAGGTGGACAAACAACTACTTTAGAAGTAATCCCATCGCTCTTTTTACTTAGCCTATTCATAAAATCGACAAACGAGGACCGTGTTTCACTCATTTTCCAGTTTGCTACTATTAAAAAAGACATCGATTTCATTTATTTACAGATGAGAGTGCCGGCTGTCGGACTTGAACTGACAACCTACTGATTACAAGTCAGTTGCTCTACCAATTGAGCTAAGCCGGCATTAAATG
>JARBCG010000049.1 GCA_028803175.1 Wolbachia sp. | reverse complement strand
TTAGTACAGAACACTAAATGGTACTTTAAATTAAACGTACTGTGAGAGCTATGTTTTTAATTCATACTAAACCATACTAAAGTAGTCAAACATAAAGTATATTATACTAAAGTGTTTGCCTTAAGGCGATGGTGTTAACCCACCCACATCACTACATAAAAATGGTTATAAATGGTGTGATAATTGGAAAGTATAGGCCAAATAACTTTGATGTAGTCTTTTTATTAATACAATTAATGTCCTTACTCTGTGAATAGTGTAGTAAAATATGCCAAAGAGAAAAAAATAAAAAAATTGAACAGAATTTATGGATCCAGTAAGGTTAATTTAAAGGCGATAAAGAAAATCAAGAAAAAGCAGGGGTTTTTTTGTTACAAGCTTTTATATTAGCAATCCTATTGATGGTGCTAATACTAGTGACACAATTTAATGACTTTTGTCATACATTTATCGTCATGACTGCTATATTTTTATCCACTACATGTGTATTTTTTGTTTTTTTCTTATAAAACAGACGTTTGTAATTGTAATGTGTGAAGTTGGAGTAATTGCTCTTGCTGGAATTATTGTGAACAATAACATATTGCCATTAGATGCCTTTTATCATCAATACAAAGTATATAAAAATGGTATAAAGCAATGTACAATGAACGCCCATGTTTCTTGTGTTAGACCTATATTACTGACCTTAGCTACCACAGTACTTGGCTTAATCTCAATGATTACTAGACTGAATATCAACTTCTTTACTCAACAAATTACTTACGATGCACCCTAAAGTCAGTGGTAGGTTGATATATCGATGACTATAGCAAGTGGAGTATTAGTTGCGACAATTTTAGCCTTATTTTTACACCAGCACTACTTATGATACAAAGGCGTGAAAAAACTTGACTTTAATTAGCAATTATTTGAGACTTGAGGTAGCCAGTTAGAGCTATAATTATAAATTAATTGGATTTATTTATATGATTGCTAGTCGTAGGAGCAACGTTAAACGTAAAAGTAATAAAAGCAATGTAATTGGAAGTCTTGAGACAATTAGAGCAATAGAAGAACTTTCAAGCCTAAAACGTCTGGATTTTGAGGTTGTAATAAAGGCATTAAAAAATGCTATAGAAGTAGCAGCTTACCAAAAATATGGGAATGAAAATGAAATTATAGTTGATATAAATAGGGAATCAGGAACTATTGCTATCTATAAGAAGCTAACTACTGTTAGCGATGAAAATAAGAGTGATAACGTACTTGAACCCCTTGACATGAGTAGTATCGATGTTGCATTAATGAAGACTGTTAGTTACACGCTTACTAATGGAATTACAAGTGAAGAATTAAAAAATCAATATGAAGAATTTAAAGATAAAGTTGGGGAAATAAGGTATGGTTTTGTAAAACCAAAAGAAAATTCGGATATAGTTGTTGATATAAATGGTACCCGTGCATTCTTATCACAACATAATCAAGTTAGTGGTGATAATTTTAGTGAAGGTGATAAGATCAAAGCTTATATACAGAGTGTTAAGCGTTCTGAAGATGGACGCCAGGTTATTCTTTCTAGAACTCATAAGGGCTTTTTAGAAGGATTATTAAGGCAGGAAGTGCCAGAAATTGCTGATGGGTTAGTGGTGATTAAAGCTATAGCTAGGGATGCTGGTTCAAGGTCTAAAGTTGCTGTTTTTTCTCCCGATAAAAATATTGATCCAGTAGGGGCTTGTGTTGGAGTTAGAGGGGATAGAATTAAAACTATAATAAACGAGTTAAATGGTGAAAAGATCGATATTGTAAGTTATTCTTCAGAATTAGGTCAATTTGTTATTAAAGCAATTACTCCTGCAGAAGTATCAAGGGTCATTATTGATGAAGATGAGCATTGCATAGAGCTAGTGGTTCCTGAAGATCAATTGAGCTTAGCTATAGGAAAGAAAGGTCAGAATGTAAAATTAGCTTCCGAGCTTGTTGGTTGGAAAATTGAAATATTAAGCACTCAACAAGAGTCAGAAAGGCGAAGTAAAAAACTTAGTCAGTGTTCTGCTTTATTTGCTGAAGCTTTAAATTTAGACGAAATGATGGGCCAATTATTGGTAACAGAAGATTTTTCGAGTGTGGAAGACATAGCTAATGTTTCAATTAAAGAACTTGCTTTGATAGAAGGTTTTAATGAAGATATTGCGAATGAATTACATAATAGAGCAAATAAATACCTAAAAGAAGAGAATAATAGGAAAGTAGAAGAGTTAAAAAATTTAGGTATGGAAGACGATGTAATCAACCTATCTTTGTCGATAGATGATAAAATTGCTCTTAGTAAACATGGTATTAAGACTTTAGAGGATATAGCAGACTTATCAAGTTACGAATTTTGTAACATACTCTCTTCTTCTTCTTCAGTTAATTATAAAATTAGCTCAGCAGATTTGAAAAACTTGGTAGATCCCATAATAATGGAAGCACGTAAAAGACTTGGAATAATATAGTTAAAGTTATATGAATAATGAAGGTATTAGTAGTAAGAAATTAACGCTTCAAGGTTTGAGTAAGCTCAAATTAAGTTTAGATTTAGGCTCTTCGGTCAATCCAAATACTGTGACTACAATAGTAAAAAAAAGAAGGAAAGGATCTCATGGTACAGAGGAACATGATATATTTAATGACAGTAAATTATGTTCTCTGACAGAAAAAGAGCAAATTTCCCGTATTCATGCTGTACAGAATGCTGCTTTATTGAAAGAAAGAAATGATAGAGTAAAAAAAGAAGAAATAGCAGTGGAAGAAAAGAATAATGAAGAAATTAATGATAAGAGTAGCGAATTAAATGTTTTTGTAGAAGAAGCTAGCAAGAAAATTATAAAGGATAGTGAGTTGTTCACTGAGGAAAAAGAAGATGATGAAAGTGAGAAGAAAAAGTCTGCCAAGGTTAGTAAAGATACATATTTAAAGCATTCAAAATTGGTCATTGCACAGGCAATAGATGAAAAAGTTGAACAACCTCCTGTGTTTAGGCAAAAATTTGGTATAAGAAATAAAAAGTCAAAGTTTTCTAAGGGTAGAAATATATCAAGGGAAGTAACTATTCCAGATGAGATTACAATCAGGGAATTGTCTATGCGTATGGCGGAAGATAGTAAAAGTGTATTAAAGATGTTAAAGGAAGAAGTTGGTGAAAATTACAGAATAAACGATTTAGTGGACCAAGATGTAGCGTGTGAAATAGTGAAAAAATTCAATCATACAGTTAAACGAGTTAGTGATGCTGACAAAGAAAAGGACTTGTTCTTTATAGAAAATAGAGAGAGCTTGCCAAAAAAATCTAAACCACCAATTGTTACTTTCATGGGTCATGTAGATCATGGGAAAACTTCATTGCTTGATGCATTTCGTGAATCTAATGTTGCTGAAAAAGAGTCAGGTGGTATAACTCAGCACATAGGTGCTTATCAAATAACAACAGCAAATCAACAAAAAATTACTTTTATTGATACACCGGGGCATGAAGCATTTACTGCAATGCGTGCATGTGGTGCCAACATTACTAACATAGTTGTGATAGTAGTTGCAGCTGGTGATGGGATCATGAAGCAAACGGTTGAAGCGGTAAATCATTCAAAGGCAGCAAATGTTTCTATTATAGTTGCTATTAATAAAATTGATAAATCTGAGCCTGGTGATGTTGAGAAAGTAATGAATAGCTTACCTCAATATGACTTAATTCCTGAAGAACTCGGTGGTGACATAATGGTTATTCCAGTTTCAGCAAAAAAGAAAATTAATTTAGATAAACTAGAAGAAGCGATTTTGTTAATTGCTGAATTAATGGATCTAAAAGCAATAGAGGACTGTCGTGCACTGGGGTGGGTGATAGAGTCTAAGATGGATAAAGCCAAGGGAATATCAGCCACAGTGATAGTTGAAGAAGGAACGTTAAAGATTGGTGATATGTTTGTAGTTGGTACAACATATGGTAAAGTACGTAATATGATTAATTATCTTGGTCAAAGGGAGAAGATTGCCTTGCCATCAACTCCAGTTGAGATTACTGGTTTAAATGGTGTACCAAATGCTGGAAGCAAGTTTGTGGTTATCAAATCTGAAAAGCAGGCACGTGAAATTGTTGAGCATAGGTTGGAGTTAGCTAAGAAAAAAGAAGAAGATTTAGATGGCATAAATTTGGGCATATTCAGTCGTGGTAGTGACGAAATAGAGGAGTTATCTGTAGTTTTAAAGTGTGATGTGACTGGTTCTATTGGAGCGATATCAAGTTCAATTGATAAACTCGGTAAAGACCAAGTGAATTTAAATATTCTGCATAAAGCAGTTGGTGGAATAACGGACTCTGACGTATTGCTTGCCGAAGCATCCAATGCCGTAATTTTAGCTTTTAATGTAAAAGTAGATTCAAAAATAAGGGATTTGGCAAAACAGAAGGGTGTGGAAATACGTACTTATAACATAATATATGAACTTATTGATGATATGAGAATGTATTTAACTAAAATGTTAAAACCTATCACGCGAGAAAATCATGTCGGCTCTGCTTATGTAAGACAAGTGTTCAGTGTGTCTAAGTCTGGTAATATCATCGGGTGTTATGTAAGAAATGGAGTAATAAAAAAAGACTCTTTGGTTAAAGTGATGCGTAACAGTAAATTGATATATGAAGGAAAACTAAAAGCA
Source organism: Wolbachia sp. (assembly GCA_028803175.1). GTDB lineage: Bacteria > Pseudomonadota > Alphaproteobacteria > Rickettsiales > Anaplasmataceae > Wolbachia. Next base: position 2,210 of record JARBCG010000049.1, on the reverse strand, counting down.
TTACGTAGGTTTAAAGATGATGTTAAAGAAGTAGGAACAAACTTTGAATGTGGAATATCGCTAGAAGGTAATATTGATGTTAAAGTTGGTGATATTCTGGAAGCTTATCAGCTAGTGCAAGAAGAAAGGGTATTGTAGTATATGAAAAAAGAAATTAGAAGCTTAAAGATAGCATCGGTGCTACATAGAGCAATATCCAGAGTACTAATGGAAGGTAAGGTTTTTAATCAAAATGTAGTGGTATCTGACGTAAAATTAAGTAAAGATTTGAGCAAAGCAGACGTCTATATCGTTCTATCTTTATTGAGCAGACTTGTTGTCCAAGTAGGTGACACTGGGATCCAGATTTCAGCATCACACGCTGGAATAAAATCAGGCTGGTCTGAGGACAGTTGTGATATTAACTCTGTTGTAAACGAAATGAATCAATCTGCATGGTCAATACGTAAATCTATAATGCGTTATGTTGAATTACGCTTTATACCTGAGTTAGTTTTTAAGCCTGACTTAGCATTTGATAACTTTGTTAATGTAAATAAGATATTACATAATCGCACTCACTAATGCGCATGAACTCCTACTTTTCATTAATGAGACTACATAGTTTAACTGGTTTTTGGCTTGTGCTATTTCCCAGTTTAAGTGGTGTTCTTTTAGCTTCAACTTCTTTATCATATCAAACTTTTTTTTATCTTATTTTATTTACTGTAGGTGCATTTTTGATGAGACCTGCCGGATGTATAATTAATGATATTTTTGATAGAAAAATAGATGCTCACGTTGAGCGAACAAAGCATAGGCCACTTGCAAGTAGTACACTAAATGTAAAACAGGCTTTGATTTTGCTTTTCCTATTACTGTTTGTTGCTCTGGTAATCCTATTAATCACTAATAAGACTACGCTTATACTTGGAATGATCTCTATGTGTATGGTTGTTATTTATCCTTTGTTAAAACGTTATGTTTGGTGGCCTCAATTGTTTCTAGGCTTTACTTTCAATATGGGGTCATTAATGGGCTCAGCAGTGATAAAAAACCAGATTAGTATAGAATCCTTGCTTTTTTATATTGGATGTATTTTCTGGACGCTGAGCTATGACACTATATATGCCCATCAAGATAAAAAAGATGATGAAAAAATCGGAATGAAATCAACAGCGTTATATTTTGGTGATAGAACAAAATCTTGGTTGAAGAGGTTTTATTTGATAACATTTATGATGTGGCTATATGCTGGTATATTGTCATCACTAAACAATGTTTTTTATATCGCTTTACTTGCTGTGGGATTTACATTTTATCACCAATATAAAAATTTTAATCCTAATGACTCCGCTAAATGTATGTTCATATTCAAAAATAATTCCTACGTTGGCTTACTACTTTTTTTTGGCATTCTCTTAGATCGCATTGTAAATTAGTGTATATTCGTCTAATAATTGTATCGGAAATCAATAAAATGGTAAAAAATATTAAGACAGTAATACTTTCTTGATTTATATTAAAAATTTAACTTAATATTAACATTATAGTAGAAATGATATTGATATTATGATAGGTTTTGTTGATAATAACCAAGGTTTCTTTGAATTTTTGGGCAATATCTACTAAGATTATGACGTATGTAGAACTACAACAATAGGTGACAAGTTCAAAACTAGTATTTCTATTGGTTGTAAAAAACACGAAATAGAATATAAGAAAGGTAAGCCAAAGTTTGAACACTCTTACTATTGTTATGGTTCTAGGGGACGTCTATTAACGCCAACTATGTATTACCAACAAAGTAGACAGAGGAGATTCTGGGCTTTTTACACTTTAAGCAATATGAAACTAGGGTAGATATAATGTATACTAAAAAATTAATTGGTAATCTGTGACGAGAATGTTAAATTTTAAACTTATTTTTTAAATAATCAAAAACTGTCTCAATAATAGATCATTTTCTGAATAAAACATTCTCATTTTAAACTGCATTAACGCATTTTTCATTCCCTTTTTTATATGAGTTACAAGTTTCAAATTGCGTTCAAGAAGCCCTTAAAAAAGCTCAATTTTCATGTATCCCTTATCTCCAAATAACAGGCTGGTAAGCCTCTTTGCCATAAGTCTCTGTTTTCAGTACAACACTTTGAATTTATCTCCTCTCGTTAATGACTATATGCAGCTTAAAACCAAAGAACCAGCCTTTTGCTCTTTTGCCAAGTCCT
>JARBCG010000048.1 GCA_028803175.1 Wolbachia sp. | reverse complement strand
GTACCTCATTAGTTTTTTTTACAATATTGGAGTTTACCCTATTTACCCGGCTTTTTTGCTTTCTTCTAATCTATAGTTGGCGTTAGAGGGACAGCTGTGCATACAGGAGAGCTTTCTTACTTAGGTTTTTTGGCCTTTGTATTGTTTCTTGAAATGATAGCGCTGTGTGCTTTAATACTAGCATGTGCCATGGTTGGTGTGTTTACAAATGAATCTCATGACTTAACACATAAATTGATCAGACTAACCACTAAAATGCTTGAAGCTAATGAGCAAAATATAGCAGGTGAAACCGCTGTAAATAACATAGACTAATTGTTTGGCTATAAGCTTCACCAATCAATTTTCCGATCCTGCTCTTTTATTTGTGATATAGCCATAAGACTGGTCAGCAAACACAAAATCACGTATAAACCAGCTACGAAATTTATGTGGGTGAATGTGGTAGTAAGCCACATGCAAACATAAGGGGTAGTGCCACCAAAAAACGCAGAAGCAAGGTTACGTGAAAGGCTAATTCCACTAAATCTAACTTTTGTTGGAAATAACTCATATAGAGTTAATGATATTGATGTAGTGCCAGTTTTAACAACTGCAAAGATTAAGGAAGATAACGTGATAAAGAAGTAATCTTCATAATGGTATGCAATAGAGAGCATAGGACAACACATTAGCATTAATATTATTAAACATGGTATCACTACTTTCTCTCTTCCTATTTTATCAGATAAGATTCCAAATATAATTGAAGATAATTTTGCAAATATACTAGTTATAATCAACATAATTTCATATATGTATGTGTTAGCATATACCTCTAATGAAACTATTTCTTTTGTGAATGCTCTGTAGAACATTGCAAAATAAACACTAACATTTGCAGCTATGGAAATAGTAAACGATAAAATAAGTGCTCTCTTATGATCTTGAATAACTTCAAGAAGTGGTGAAATGGATAAAGTTTTTTTGTTTTCGTGAATTTTATATGCTATCGTTTCCTCTATTAAGGATCGTGTATAAACACAAATTGTACCGAGAAATAAAGAGAAAAAGAAAGGTATTCTCCACCCCCAAGCATTAAAATCTGTTGTTTTTTTACATATTATAATTATGACAGAGCATAATACCATACCCAGCGGTTTGCCAAATCCTGTGATGCTATAGAAGGCACCTAAATTTTTTCTATTTACGGAGTGCTCCAGTAAATAAATTGATGCTCCTTTTTCCGCCCCAAATGATATTCCTTGTAATATGCGAAATAATGTAATCAATATTGATGCTGCAACGCCAATTTCATCATATTTTGGGATTAATGCAATTAAACAAGATGGTAACGATATTAGTAAAATAGATGTAAGCAATGAAATTTTTCTTCCATATCGATCTCCAATATAGCCAAATATACATGCACCAAATGGTCTTGCAAAAAACCCTATCGCAAATATTCCAAAGAGCCTAGAAAGATTGCTAATTGGCTCTGCTGGAGAAAAAAATGCCTGACCGATCATGTTGGCTAGATCGAGGAAAATCATGAAATCATACCATAGCAGTAATTTGCAAAACATATTTGATATGATCACTTTTTTGATTTTGCTATTTTCCATTTAAAGCATTGCTTAGAACCCGCTTAAAAATTTAGATTGTTTTTGATTTTCAGTAAAGTAAATCATTTATGTTTTATTTGAGCTATAGCTGTTGTTGTAAGTAAAAGTTTCTTTATTCAATGAAATCTATACTAGAATACCGCGAATAAATCGCAGTATTCTAGCCTTATATGCGATGTTTACCTTCTGTTAATTTTCGTTAGACTGAACAAAAAAGTTAGCCTAATGATTGTGTTCTGCTGGAGCGTTTAACTGACTTTCATCTTTTTGCTTTGAATTAAATTTCAGTAAACTCTTATGGATGTTATCTGCATCTAATTTTAATGACTGAGCCATACTAGTTAGGGCATAAGTCAAATTATCCATTCTAGATCTTAAACCTCCTACATCCTCCTCTATTGGTAATTCCTCTCAATCAATTAGCGCCGTAATATATGATATCCACTACCGACCATCAATGGAACCGTACTGCTTACTATAATTTTCTTGAGATTCCTGCAAAGTCTCATAAGCATTTTGCATGCTTGTTGCCAGTTCATTAGTTAAAGTGTTAAAATCACGAGCTGAGTAATACATTTTATACTCTAGCACGCGTATATTTTCCTAACTCATCTAGATAAATGCATAAACTATTCATACTAGTACAAAAGTAATTTACATCAGTGCGTAAATCATTTACATTAATACTCAAGTTATTCATATTATTTATAAAATTATCATCAAAAACATCTGTAAAAATATCTACTATATAGTAACCATCTTAGTAATTATTAAAATCATAAATTAAATGAAATGTATGTAATTTTAATAAATACCAAATTAAATATATTTTATATTTTTTAATCAATTTAAGTTTTACGAAAGTTTTTTTATTTGCTTAAATGTAGTAATTATTCCACGTACATATCGATTTCTCTACTCAAGATTTTTACTATTAATTTAAATTCTGTAGGATTATTGTATTGTATAGTAACTTTACCTTTAGAGTTGTTATCACTAATTTTGACATTTAACCCAAGCTCAGAAGATATAGAACTTTCCATCAATGCTATATCTTTATTTCCTCTGCTTCCATGTTGCTTGCCTTCTATCTCTGGATTATAATTCTTTTGCGGATTTTTTATCAATTTTTCAGTTTATCTAACACTTAAGGGTTGAAAAACTGTTTTTTCTGCAATATCTTCTGCGTTTTCAACATTAATAAGTGCTCTTGCGTGCCACATAATAACTTTTTTTTCATTAATCATTGTTTTTATGTTACTGGAAAGTGGTAACATTCTGATCATGTTAGTTATGTGGCTGCGGCTTTTACCAACAACAGAAGCTAATTCTCCATGTGTGTAAGAGAATTCGTCTATTAACCTCTTATATGCTTCTCCTTCTTTTATTGGATTTATGTCTTGCGTTTGTATGTTCTCAATAATTGATACTTCTAAGTATTCATTATCATTTAAATCTTTTATGATAACAGGCACACTATGCAGCCCTGCGATTTTACTTGCTAGCCAACGATGTTCTCCAGCTATTATTTCATAGCCACAATCATTTGAATTTTTGCGGACTACAACAGGTTGTATAATACCACTTTTCTCTATCGAACTTGCAAGTTCTTTTAATGATTCTTCATCGAAATATTTTCTTGGCTGAAACTTGCTTGTACGTAACAGTGAGTCAGGTAAAGTTTATCGTTTATTGTCTTTATCATCATATAATCTATCACCTATCAAGCCAGACCTCTCTTCCGAGCCTTCTATCGTCCTTCATATTGCATCACCACTTACTGGCTTCCTTTCTTTGCAACTGCTTGTGTGCTTTTCTAAAATCTCTCTTGCCAAGTTTACATATGCCTGCGCACCGGGGCGTTTGAGATCATATACAATAGCAGGCTTTCCATGAGAGGGTGCTTCTGATAGTCTTAAGTTGCGTGGAACAATGGTTCATATAGCGGAATAATAGTCTTATATACTCTATCGTTTAAATACTGACAAATATCATTTTTGATCTGCTCACTAAGCTTGTTACGTCTGTCATACATTGTTAACACTATTCCTTCTATTGCAAGAAAAGGATTTAGGCCTTTTTTTATCAGCTCTACGGTTCTAATCAATTGGCTCAGCCAATCCAAAGCAAAAAATTCACATTGAAGAGGACCAATAATAGAGTTGGCAGTAGTCAGAGCATTTATGGTTAGAAGACCAAGTGACGGAGGATAATCGATAATTACATGTTTATAATTATTTTGCATTTTTTTAAACAGATTTTCCTTGTTCAAGTTGTGATAATTCAATTTCTGCAGTTGATAAATCAACTACTGATGGAATCAACGATAACTTAGGTATTTCCTTTATATTGAAGATTGCAGGTGATGTAGGATTACTTGAATCTATCGAAATTTTATATATATTTTTATTTTCTCTTCTTCTGTAAGGAATTTCAAGTCCAGTACTTGCGTTTTCCCTGATGGTCAAGGTCTATCAATAAAGTGTTTTCACACACAGAAGCAAAAGCTGTTGATAGATTGATGCTAGCTATGGTTTTTCCCACTCCACCTTTCTGGTTAACTATTGTTTACATTAGAAAAATTTTCTTTTAATCAAAGTGTTACTTAAATGGAAGATTTCGGAGGGTTATACATGATTCAACATACATATAACATTCAGAATTAACAAGAATTACACAATTTTTGTATATGTTATTGTTTTTATAATCAACGGAAAGCAATATGCTAGCTGATTTGACTTTTAAAGATGATACTGATACGCAATAGCAGACTTAAGTGTTGCTTTAAATACTGCTGTAAAGGCAATTTATAATGATGATTCAAATAATAATTATGCAATAGATTTCTATTCAGCCTATGATTCAGTAAATCCATAAGGTACTAGAACTAAAGCAGCAGAAATAACTAATGCAGAAGTTTTTGTTTATACTTCAAGTGGTAATGAACACAATGATTGTAGATAATACAAGCGGGTTGACTTTTAAGCTCATGGATATTACAAAAGCTACTCCAGTTGTTAAATATAGCTTAACTGCTGGCGCTACAATAGATTTAAGTAAAATACTAAAACTTTGAGGATAATGGCTCAGGTACACAGGTAAAAATAGTTGAAATTGAATTAGGAAAGACGTTTGTTAGAGCTGATGGTGAAAATATTAAAACTCCAACTTTAGCAAAACCTATGGCAGATTAAATACCAGGTGCAAAAGATGGTGAAAAATCAGTTTTAGTGGATAAATTAGGAAGATTTCTTAGTGAAATCAGTAATGCAGTATGTGGTAGTAGTAGTAATCAAACAGCAGCAAATTATTTAGCAAAACCAACTGTGGCAGGTTCAGTACTCGGTGCAACAGATCCTAATGCTGACAGTCAATCAGTTTTAGTAAACAAATTGGTAGAATTTCTTGGTGATTCTACTGCAGTGTATGATCTTGTTTATAGCACTAAAGGAGCGCACAGAAGTTCTTAGGTGAAAAAGGACTGAAAGGAGCAGATGGACAAGCAGGAGAAGCATCAGAACCTGGTTCTGTAGCTACTGCACTACTTGCTACTTCTAAAAATCAAACTAAACTAGAAAAAGAGATCTTGGCTTAAGCAAACCTACACTGGTAACAGATCTTGCTGCTGAAGCAGTTTTACGCACTGCTGTGAAAGATCTGTTAAAGGAAGACCAACCATTTAAAGATGTTGTTAACGTCAACTGTGGATTAACCAACAAAGTAGATAGGGGAGATCATGGGCTTTTTACCTTTTAAACAATATGAAACGAGGATAGATATAATGTGTACTAAAAAATTAATTGGTGATCTATGACGAGAATGTTAAATTTTAAACTTATTTTTAAATAATCAAAAACTGT
>JARBCG010000047.1 GCA_028803175.1 Wolbachia sp. | reverse complement strand
ATACAGAGATTTTAGGTAAAATAGATAAAAAGCTTTATAAAACAGTATTATAGTAATTGCTTCAGAATGAGTAATTTCCGTTATTCTTGCAGGTTTTTTGCTGTTAGGTAATAATTTGTCTGCACATTTTTCATCTACTATTTTGCAAAAATCATCTATAAAGCAAAATAATTCTATGCTATTCTTTCCATCTGTGGTACCTCTTAGTTTTTTTACAATATTGGAGTTTACCCCCTATTTCCCTGGCTTTTTTATTTTCTTCTAATCCATAGTTGGCGTTTTTACTAATCCATTTAGAAGATAAATACCTAGATAAGCATGTTTTGCTAGCTTTTCTGATTGTAAGCCTTTTTTTGCAATCTGTTGTTGCATTTGCGTTTTTCTCTCTTGCTTCTTTTTTTGCTGCTAGATCTACTTTAGCATATATAGGTTCACTCTGTTTTTGCTGAAGTTTTTGTAAGTCAGTAATTCTTTTCTGTTCTTCTTTTCCTATACTAAAATAACCACTATCGTTCAGTGAGTCGCAATCTCTCTTAATATCATCTATTTCAGCGTAAATTGGCTCATCATGTTTGAATGATGTACAATCTTCAATGTTTTGTGGCTTATATGCAAAAGTTCTTGGAGGTTTCTTAGGTATTTGCTAAGGATGTCTTATATTTTCTTTTTTTACTGAAGTATTATTAGCGTAATCATCTGTATTGTAATATTCTGCACCTTTTTTCAAAAATAATTGTACTATAGGGGTGTGAGGTTATTTATTCTGGTAAATTTTTTGAAGGTTCTAATGTTAAGTTTTTTAAGATCGCCAGCTTTTCAACAGCATAAACTATAATACTCTTGTTATCTTTATCTATTGAGTGAGTGAATGTTAGCACCAGAGTTAATAAGTAATTCTATTATATCGTAACTTAGATTCTCTATAGCGCATAAAAGAGCATGGTCTAAAAGTTCGTTGTTTTTGCTATTAAAAGATTCTTTCTTTTTTAAAGCAGAAGAGAATTTGTCTAATACACTATAAAAATCCAGAACAAATTTTATAGTACTTTTGTCATTATACTTAGTAGCTTTAATCAATAAATTGCTCTTTATACCCATAATTATACCATCACTATTAAAGTTATCAAAATTAGTGTATTATTATTATGGTATAATGATTGATTTTCCCTTAAAACTGTAGCATCGCTGAAAACAAAAGCCTTAAATTATAATTTTTAGTATCTGTTTGATAATAAGTTACTTACCCATTGGATAATCGCCAGTAAAGCAGGCGTCACAGTATTGTGGTGTCGCATTATTACGTTTCTCTGCTTTAACAGCATGATACAACCCATCAATGCTCAAGAAGGCTAAACTATCCACTCCTATACCTTCTTTTATTTCTTCTATAGATTGATTTGCAGCAATTAAATCTTTACACTCTGGTGTATCTATTCCGTAAAAACAGGAATGTTTAATTGGTGGACTTGAAATCTTCAGGTGAATTTCTTTTACTCCCGCATCTTTTAATACAAATATCAAACTTTTTATCGTACTACCACGCACTATGCTGTCATCTATTAAAACTATATTTTTATCCTTCAAAATGTACTTATTAGCATTAAATTTCAATTTTATTCTGACTTTACGAACTTCAGCAGTTGGTTGTATAAAAGTTCTCCCTATATAGTGATTTCGAATTATTCCAAGTTCCATGGGTAACCCTGACTGTTCTGAGTACCCAATTGCCGCTGGTATTCCAGAATCAGGTATTGGTATAACCATATCTGCATTATTATCTGGTAGGCTTTCCCTTGCAAGCGTCCTTCCTATTTCTTTTCTCATTTCATATATAGACTTATCTTCCATTATGCTATCTGGTCTTGAGAAATAGACATACTCAAAAATACAGAAGCTTGATTTTTGCTGTACAAAAGGAAACATTGATGTTAACTGACCATTTTGATCAATAGTTACTAACTCACCTGGTTTTATTTCTCTGATGAAATTCGCATTCACTATATCAAATGCACAAGTTTCAGATGCAAGTACATAAGAATCATCTAACTTCCCTAAAGCAAGTGGCCTGATTCCAGCTGGATCACGTACTCCTATTATTATATCTCTATTCATTGCTACAAAAGAATATGCTCCTTGTATTTGCTTTAGGGCATCTATAAAACCCTCTAGGAAACTGCCCTTTGTACTAGTTGCTACTAGATGCAGCGCTACTTCTGTGTCTATATCTGACTGAAAAATACACCCTTGTTTTATTAATTGTTTACGTACTAGAGAAGTATTAATTAGATTACCGTTGTGTGCTATAGCAAAATCACCAAACTTGCTGCTACTAAACATTGGCTGTGCTCCAAATTTACTGCCACTTGTTGAATATCGCACATGACCTATGGCGTAATTTCCAGGCAAGGATTTTTTTATTTCATCCACATCATCCAATATACTACTTATCTGACCCGCAAAATGGTAAGAATATAGTTTGTTGTTGTTACTAGTTACCACACCGAAAAACTCTTGCCCTCTGTGCTGCAAAGCATGAAGACCCAATACAGAATTAAATGCAGAATTGTTATTACAGCTTATACCGAACACTCCGCACTCTTCGTGCATTTCATCAAGCATAAAAACTATCAAATAAAGTCTAATCTTACTTTAGCACAGGTAAAGTACAAGCATTTTGTTCGTTTGCTTTTATGTTAAGCCTATAAATAAAGGCTGATTGAATATTTATCAACAATAGCATATAATTACTAATTTTATTCAACGCCTTGGCCATGGCTCTTTCAAAATTTCTCGACCACAAGAATGATGTAGCGTTTCTGTGTATATTTGGTACCGAAAAAATAAAGATATTCTTATTCATTTTTTAAATGACATCTTAGGATTTACAGTGGAATACAAGACATAGTTGAAATACAAGTGGCAAAAACAAAAGGATTTGAAAAACGTGCACAATACTACGCTGCTAAAGCTTATTCAAGGCAAGTTGATAAAGGCGATCAGTATCATAACCTTAAGGAAATAATTTTTATCGCGACAGCAGATTGTATTCTCTTTCTTAACAAACCAGGATACAAATCAGACCATGTTATTCAAGATAAAGATACCAATGAACATGATTTATAAGGCTTCTACTTTACATTTATTGAATTGCCAAAATTTCCTAAAACAAAGAACAAAGGAGGATTAGTTAGAAAATATCGTTGAGAAATGGATTTATTTCTTCAAGTATGCTGAAGTGAACAGCGAAAAAGAGCTGGAAAAGATAATAGGTAGTGATCTAATAATTCAAAAGGCTATGAAGAGTGAAATAGGTTCAATTGCTCAGAGAAAGAGTCTATATAGTGAGGTGGGTGGGTTAACACCCTCGTCTTAAGGCGGACACTTTAGTATAATATACTTTAGTGTTGAACTACTTTAGTATGGTTT
>JARBCG010000046.1 GCA_028803175.1 Wolbachia sp. | reverse complement strand
CTTTGCCATTCTAATGATTTTAACATCAAGTTTTTAAACTCATAATCTGCTTTACATGCGTTTTTAAACTACCAGCTTTAGCTGGTTTATTTTATCTATTTTACCTAAAAGCTCTGATCCATACAGAGATTTTAGGTAAAATAGATAAAAAGCTTTATAAAACAGTATTATAGTAATGGTTTCAGAATGAGTAATTTCCGTTATTCTGGTAGGTTTTTTGCCGTTAGGTAGTAATTTGTCTGCACATTCTTCATCAGTTTTTTCACAATATTGGAGTTTACCACATTTTCCTGGCTTTTTTGTTTTCCTCTAATCCATAGTTGGCGTTTTTAGCACTAGAGTTGGAAAATAGAATAGAGCACTCGCCAGGAAATAAGATATCACTAATTTTTAATACACCTCTTGCATAACCTGCTTTCTGATGTGAGGTATGAAAGCTAAAACACCTTAATCCGCTATTATTTTAAAATCTTTAGTGAGCTGAACAGAACACATTTCTTTATTATCCTGGTCATAGAACGTAAATCTGTAATCATCCAAATCCAATATTGCAAAACCGAAGCCAAAAAAGTTTTTCACTTCATGTGCTAAGTAATGTTTATCATTTGAGTAGTCAAACTCTACATTTTTATAAGTAGGTTCTTGATTTTGAGCGTGTAATAATGCACCACCATTTCCAACTATAATTTGATCTGGGACACTATCCATCAGTAACATTTGTGCTATATGAATATGACCAGAAACTACAGCAGTAACATTGTTTGGAAATTTATCTCCAAAAGCTTCAATTTGCAAAAGGTTACCCTGGCTTTTCAATGTTAAAAACTTCTTTTTTGGCGATCTCCACAGAGGTCTATGAGTTAAAAGCCATATGGGCTTATTTGAGTTATCTTGGATTAACTTACTAAATTGCTTTTCAAAAGCATAAATTTCACTTTTAGTTGTAAAAATATCTTCACCAGATGAAGAATCAAATATAAAAAATTTCATTAACTCAATGTCAAAGAACCAACTAGAGACAAAATTTTCACATTTTTCAGGTAAAAATGGATATGAGTCTAAATATCTAAACCACCCTTCATGAGCTCTATCGCAGCTCTCATGATTTCCTCGAACAAATAGAAAAGGGGATTTTAGAAAGATATCTTTTGCAGGCTCAAACCAATCAGTGTACCAAGCTTCTTTGTTATATCCATAAATATCACCACACTTTTTTGTGTTTCTACATTTCGTCTTTCTATAATGATAATCGCCAACATGAATAATTAAATCTGGTTCATGAAGAGCAATTGAATCTAAATTTTTTTTTAAAGGCCAACTATCTAATGAACTACATTCTTGTTGAAATAACATATTAATTCTGCAGCCTGTGTCGCCTATAAAAGCAATTTTTTCCATCTTTTCTGACAATACAGGAATTTGCACATTTTCAATGCTAATGTTCTTGGTATCTCTATCCACCAACAATTCACAAACTTTTTCAATATGGTCATCATAATTAATTGAGCTACGATTCAGCATTTCTCCTTCTTCACCATCAATATAAGCAACTGGACAGGTGTCATTGTCTATAATTGCACGTATACTTAGTTTATTTTCCGGAACAACTTGAGACCATGTATATAATATTTCTGCGTGAACAGTTTGAAAATTAATTATAAAAAATAAAATAAGATAAATAAAAATATTGACAATAATCATTTATATAAAAATTAAAATTAAAAATTAGTAGTAAAATTTCTTAATTAATTGAAATTAATCACCATTATAAAGATAATTCTTTAATCATTCTAGTATTAAGTTGACATTTCAGACGGAGAATCATAAAATGGTTAAGCAATTTAGTATAACAAACAAAGTGCGGCCGTGGTGGAACTGGTAGACACGCAGCGTTGAGGTCGCTGTGGCTCATAAGGCCTTGGAAGTTCAAGTCTTCTTGGCCGCACCAACTTTCTTGTAATTATTTAATATGAATACAGTGTTTATAGAAAACCAAAATAAAAATAAAGTAGAGAGAGCTATCAGTGAAATTAGGCACAGTGTGCCGATTATAAT
>JARBCG010000045.1 GCA_028803175.1 Wolbachia sp. | reverse complement strand
CTATTCTAATGATTTTAACATCTAGTTTTTAAACTCATAATCTGCTTTACATGCGTTTTTTTTAACCAGCAGCTTTAGCTGGTTGTATTTGATAGCCTATGAGCAGAAGATAAAACGTATTCGTGATAACCAAGCTATATTCGAACAACAACTTGATGATTCTACTGAAAAAGGCATGAAAGAGGGCGTGGGAAAGGGTATGAAGGAAGGTAAAATTGAAGTGCAAAAATTTACTTAAAGCTGTTGTATCTATTGGTATTATATCTCAAACTACTGATTTCACAGTTGAAGAAATTGAAGATTTTTAGTTTAGAACTTTTAAAGATATAATTTACTCACAAGGGCTAAATTTCAGAAGAGATCCGATGTATAATAATAAGTTGTACTAAAACACATATTGTCGTACTATTGCAATGAATTTAAAAATAAGGAGGTTGGTATGAGTTTTATTTTACCTGAACTACCATATGACAAAACGGCTTTGGAGCCTTACATATCTGTAAGGACCCTAGATTTTCATTATGGTAAGCATCATAAGGGATATTTAGATAAGCTCAATACATTAGTGAGAGATAAAGATTATGAGCACATGAAGCTTGAAGAAGTAATAACAGAAGTTCAAGGCAATAGCGAAACAACTCCGATATTCAATAACGCAGCGCAGGTTTGGAATCATACTTTTTACTGGAGTTCAATGAAAAAGAATGGTGGTGGCAAACCAAAAGAAGATACTGAAATTGCAAAGAGAATAAAGGATGATTTAGGTGGCTTTGAAAAGTTCACTGAAATATTTTCCGAATATGGAGTGAATCAATTTGGCAGTGGGTGGATATGGTTTGTGCTTGAGAAAGGTAAACTAAAAATTACTAAAACTCCAAATGCAGATCTGCCATTGATTCACAACCAAGTGCCATTGCTTACTATGGACGTATGGGAGCATGCGTACTATCTTGATTGTCAAAATCGCAGAATTGATTACATAAAAGTCTTTCTAGAACACCTAATTAATTGGGATTTTGCGGAAGACAATTTAAAACAGAATATTTAATAAAAATTATGAATACGCCTAAGGTAACAAAACTAAATAATGGTTTGCATATAATTACTGAACAGATGCGTGATGTAGATTCTGTGGCTTTCAGCATAAGGGCTTGTGTTGGCAGCAGTGCTGAAAGCGCAAGCCAAAATGGAATATCTCACTTTTTAGAGCATATGGCCTTTAAAGGAACGGAAACTAGAACTGCATTTGAAATTGCAAAAGCTTTTGATGACATAGGTGGAGTTTTTAATGCTAGCACCGGCAGAGAGAGCACTTCTTACTACGCAAAAGTTTTGAGGAAAGACATCAAGATTGGTATTGATATACTCATAGATATACTGATGAACTCCACGTTTCCAGAAGATGAATTAGAACGTGAAAAAGGTGTTGTAATACAGGAAATTCTTCAAACTAATGATTCACCAAGCGATATTATCTTTGATAAATACATGGAAGCAGCTTATAAAAATCAGTCCTTCGGTAGGTCTATTTTAGGTACGCAAGAAACAGTAAAATCATTTACTTGGGAAAACCTAAATGACTATATAAATGAGCATTACTTTGGTGAAAATATGCTCCTTGCTGTTGCAGGAAATATGGAACATGAAGAAGTTGTTACATTAACTAAAGATGCTTTATCGAAAATTCATTCTAAAGAGTTGAGAAAAAATGTCAGTTCAAATTATACCGGTGGTGAATATCTAGAGCACCGAAAGTTAGATCAGGTTCATTTATTGATTGGTCTACCTAGTGTTTCCCGTTATGATCATAAATACTATACATTTCAGGTTATTGATTCCATCTTAGGTGGTGGAATGTCATCACGTCTGTTTCAGGAGGTGAGAGAAAAACGAGGTTTGGCTTATTCAATTTATTCATTTAATTCTAGTTACACTGATACAGGTATGCTTTCCATTTTTGCAGGAACAGATAGTAGTAATCTGGATAAACTTTTAGGATCTATAACAGCGGAATTAAAAAAGTTATTCACAAATGATTTAAAGGAAAAAGAGGTAAATAGAGTAAAAGAAAGAATAAAATCTCAGATTTTAATGTCTCGTGAAAGTGTTAGCTCCCGTGCTGAAACATTGAGCTATTATTATGCCAACTATAACAAATATATTAGTAAAGAAGAGTTAATAGAAAAAATTAGTGCCGTAAATATTGTTGGCGTAAAAAAGGTAGCAGAGGAATTATTATCTCAGCATGAAAAAACTACTTTAGCTGCAATTGGAGAAATAAAATCATTACCAAGCTATGATAAAGTAGTTTCTATGCTTAAAGTATAGTTCTAAATCCTACTATACCTGCCTGGCTCATTAGACTAACAGAAAATTTTAATTTTAAAGATTTTTTCTACAAAAAGCTTGCTTTTGTGCTCACCAAGTATACGACTTTTAGCCTAATTTATAGGATGTTCATTTTTTTGTAAAAATGAGTAACTTTCCATTGCTTAAAAAACAGATAAGAAAGACAAGGCTCCTCCTATAACTAAAAGAATTTGGACTTACCACAGAGCTTATCATAACTACAGTTGCAATGAATGATAACCCAGTATAAAATGCAATAGCTGGACTACAAATTCTTCTTTATGTTTCTCTTTATTGTCAACCAAACAGACCTCATAGAAATTTATATTCTATTATAAGTATATTATTTTCATATTGTCAAATGTATGAAAATAAAGTTGTGCTACTTTATTTTATAAAGTTAAAAATTAAATACACTTTTTACATCATATATTTAAAATAATATAATTCTCACTTAAGGTATATAGTATGAAAATAACTTATAGTTATCGTAATAGAAGTGGTGATGACATTGTAGATATATTTACTGTTCCAACTGTTGCTTTATTTACAGTGTTAATACTTGGCGTTATATTCGGGTCTGGGTTTTCTACGTTATCTATACTTTGTGCTGCTATATCATTAGTAATAACAGCAAATTATGTTAATACGGTTTTTGAGTTCAAAAAGTTTGAATTTGCAGGTGGACTGAAGCTTAGTTTTGAAGAAGAAAAGTTGTCTTCACAAGTTAATGATGTTCAAGCAAGTCAGAAAGAAGGTTACATACTTGATAGATCATAGTCACGGCTTAATTATAGGTTCTAGTCACTAAAGCTTGACAAGAAACCAAAAATAATTTACTCAAAGGCTATAAATAGTTTTTTAATTAGAGTAAAATTAGTTGCTTATATGCCAAATATAGTATCAATTGCTTCAGATCATGCTGGTTGTGAATTAAAATTGGAAATAAAATCTTACTTAGAAACTCTAGGCCATACGGTTACAGATCATGGCTGTACTGTTAAGCAAAAGAGCGTAGATTATCCAGATTACGCTATTAAAGTTACAGAAGATGTTATCAGTAAACAGACAAATTATGGAATATTAATTTGCGGCACAGGTTCAGGTATGAGCATTGTAGCCAACCGCTTTGAAGGGGTAAGAGCTGTTTTATGTAATAGTGCCGAAAGTGCAAAGTTAGCTCGTGAGCACAATAATGCAAATGTACTGTGCCTTGGTGCAAGGTTCACTGACAACAAACTGGCGAAAGAGATAGTAAAGCAATTTCTAGAAACAGAATTTTCAAAGGAAAGTAGACATAAAAAACGTATTAACAAGTTCAATAATATGAATTCGTCTGGTAATAGTACATGGAAAAAAACGAAAACTTATAACGAAGATGAAATATCAAAGTTTGCTAAAATAGCAGGTGAATGGTGGAACGAAAATGGTAAGTTTAAACCACTACACATGATAAATCCTATCAGAGTGTCTTATATTGTTGATAAGATAAAAGAGCTAAAAAAATGCGATCTAAAAGAAATATCACTTCTTGATGTTGGATGCGGTGGTGGTATTTTATCGGAATCAATGGCTCGTGTTGGTATAAATGTTACTGGTGTTGATGTGTGTGAAGAAAATGTCAAAGCAGCGCAATCACACGCAAAAAAAGTAGGGTTGAACATAGACTACATACATACCAGTGTTGAAGAGCTCAATAACAATAAAAAATACGATATTATTTTACTAATGGAAGTAGTTGAGCATGTGGATAATTTAGAATTCTTTCTTAAAGAAACAATAGAACTGCTAAAACCAGATGGGCTTATTTTTGTATCAACAATAAACAGGACCATTAAATCTTTCCTGCTTGCGATAGTTGGTGCAGAGTATATATTAAATTGGCTACCAAAATGCACTCATAACTGGAACAAATTTATCAAGCCATCGGAAATTGCAAGTCACTTGAGAGGGAATAGTGTGAAACTATATAATATGGCTGGAATGGAGTACAGCGTAATAAAAAGTGAGTGGAAATTAACCAAAGGTGTAGATGTTAATTATGTGCTGTGTGGAAAGCTTGATAAAGAGAAGTAACCTTCATAAATATTTATACAAAATAGCCCTTCTCATAATAATCAAACAGAAATAACACCAGGATTAAAGCACTCTCAGCAAAAGATTTATGTAGTGAGGTAGGTGAGTTGACACCCTAGCCTTAAGGCGAACACCTTAGTATAATATACTTTAGTATGGTTTACAAACATAGCTCTCACAATACGTTTAATTTAAAGTACCATTTAGTGTTCTGTACTAAGTACAGATTAAGTGCAGATATAGAATACTTACAGGTCAAACAACAGTG
>JARBCG010000044.1 GCA_028803175.1 Wolbachia sp. | reverse complement strand
TTTTTTAAGAGCTTCTTGACCTCAATCTGAAACTTGTAACTCATATAAAAATGGAATGAAAAATGCGTTAATGCCGTTTAATGAGAAAGTTTTATTCAGAAAACGATCTATTATTGAGGCAGTTTTTGATTATTTAAAAAATAAAGTTTAAAATTTAATATTCTTATCATAGATCACAAATTAATTTTTAGTACACATTATATTTACCATCGTTTCATATTGTTTAAAGGATAAAAATCCCAGAATCTCCTCTGTCTGCTTTGTTGTTTAATCCATAGTTGGCGTTTTTAATATGGCTAAGTCCTATACAGTAAATCTTATTTGCTTTAGCTATAAGTGCTGGGCTTTCTCCATGCACTTATGAACTACTGCCTAACCAATTTATAGTAAAAAACTTTAGGAAAAATGAAATTGAGCGTCTACAAACACTAAATTTTTAAAATAGATTATCTACATACTGTAATAATGTACAAATTCAGCAAGGTGCACAGTAGATTCTATTTTTTTATTTCCTCATGCTTTATTTTTATGTATTGATCGATTTGTTCATTGGTAAATACTTTACCTTTAAGTAGAAATTCCCTATCTTTGTCTAATAACTCCAATGCTTCGCTTAAAGATGTTGCAGTTTGTTTTTGCACTGTATCAGGATTAATTTTGTTCTGTATACCATCAAAGCCCGCCATGAGTATGGCAGAAAAACAGAGGTAGGGATTTGCTGATGAATCTGAAAAAGATAACTTTATTTGTTCGGATCGTAAGGAAAAATCAGGTAAATCAATGAGCCTTTTATAACTATTTGTAGTGGGATTAGAGTAAGCATTAATTGCTTTAATATGCTTCATAATACCACCTATGTAATACAAGTAATCTTCAGATTTATCTCCATCAAATAAACTCTCGTTATTTTTAAGTAATGAATGATATAAACACAAACTGTTACCTTCACCTTGAGCTATTGGTTGAGGCATGATAGTTGCTGTTTTGCCATAAGAGTGAGCAACATTATGTATTACATATTTAGCTTTTTGAATGTTATCAGCGCTATTTAAAAATTTACTACTATCAACCCGTATTGAACCTTGAAAAGGCGAGATCCTCTTATGATACAATGGCTTCTCTATACCACTTTCCATCATCATTAATAATATTTCTGACCTTAAATCAGACAGTGGATCTACTGTAGAAGTAAAGTCGTAGTACTCGTTAAATTCATCATTTAAATTTACGTATGAACTGACTCTAAATTTCACCTCATTGAAAACAGAAAATCTTATTTCAAAACCAAATTGTGCTTCATTTGCTATTTTTGTTGATAATATATAATCATATGCTTTTTTAGCTACTGATCTTGAATCATGTAAATAAGGTTTTGCAGGCGTCACTATATCGCACAATATTGTAGCTGTTGGCTGAACACAGAATGGGTCGAAAAATATTGTTTGCAAATCAGGTATTAACGTTATTTCTTCTTGAATACTTCCTTCTAAAACATATTTGTCATTGATTTTATCAGCGTTGTATGTAACAATACTCATCTTCCCTATTAAGTCTGTAAAACACAGGTTAATCAATTTTATTGAGTTTTGTTCTAAGAATTTCCTTAAGTCAATCATATGTTTTTTAACTAAATTGTAACTAACGCAGTATATTATATAATTTATTTAACCACATAAGAAAATTTTCGTTTGATTAAAACGTATAAAAGTTGTATTAACACTTAATATAGCTGAAAAATGAAATGATTCCGTAGCTCAGTCGGTAGAGCAACTGACTTTTAATCAGTGGGTCGCGCGTTCGAATCGCGCCGGAATCACTCTATGAGTTGTAGATGAAATTTTTTAATTGAAAATAGTGCTATAAACATGCTAGAAGAACAGGACAAAATATTCACTAATCTCAGCGGTAAAGAAAGTCCTTTATTAAATAGTGCAAAAAAACGTGGTTCTTGGCAAAAAACAAAAGAGCTACTCAATTTAGGTTCAGAAAAAATCATCGATGAAGTAAAGAAATCTGGCTTAAAGGGCAGGGGAGGAGCTGGGTTTCCTACTGGTCTTAAATGGAGTTTCATGCTGAAAAATAGTCTACAAAATCAACCAACATATTTGGTGGTAAACGCAGATGAATCAGAACCAGGAACATGTAAAGACAGAGACATTTTGCGTTATGAACCACACAAATTACTCGAAGGAATTTTGCTGGCCTGCAGAGCTATCAACGCATCGGCTGCATATATTTATATTAGAGGCGAGTTTTATAACGAGTATTTGGTGCTTAAAAAAGCACTGGAAGAAGCCTATAAAGAAGGTTTTATAGGAAAAAATGCCTGCAAGTCAGATTATGACCTTGATGTATTTATTCACAGAGGTGCAGGTGCTTATATATGTGGAGAAGAAACAGCTCAGCTGGAATCCATTGAAGGCAAAAAAGGATTTCCTCGCATGAAACCACCGTTTCCTGCAGGAGTAGGTCTGTTTGGTTGCCCAACTACGATAAATAATGTGGAAACTATAGCAATAGTACCGGATATTATGAGGCGTGGTAGTGAATGGTTTTCATCTCTTGGTAAACCAAACAATTCTGGTACCAAGATATTTTGTATTTCAGGGCATGTAAATAATCCATGTAACGTTGAAGAAGAACTAGGAATTCCACTACGTGAATTAATTGAAAAATATGCAGGTGGAGTTCGTGGAGGTTGGGACAACTTACTTGCTGTGATACCTGGTGGATCTTCAGTGCCACTAATTCCAAAATCTATATGCGACACTGTGGAAATGGATTTTGACTCACTCAGGGCGGTTCAATCTGGTCTTGGTACCGCCGCTGTAATAGTGATGAATAGATCAACTGATATAATAGCTGCAATAGAGAGGTTATCACACTTTTATATGCATGAATCCTGTGGACAATGCACACCATGCCGTGAAGGTACCGGATGGATGTGGAGGATCATGAAAAGGATGGTAGCAGGGAATATTAACCATAGTGAAATAGATAAATTACTTGATCTTACAACTCAAATAGAAGGATATACCATCTGTGCACTTGGTGATGCTGCAGCTTGGCCTATTCAAGGGCTAGTCAGACACTTCCGTCATGTTATTGAAGATAGGATAACAACTTAAAAAAACCAATTGCTCATAAAACTTCAGTAAATCTTAACTACGTTAGCTATACCTGAGCTGATAGACCATATTTACTTAGCTATATGTAAAAGATTCAACCTAGTTTTATGCTGACTTACCTTGACCAGTAGTTTTATTGCTTACCATTTGCTTCATAGCTTCACAGCAATTGCTTACTATTTTACTAGGATGTAATTCTGGTTGGAAACAACGATCCTAAGTGCATATGCTATTACTGTAGTGACGAATGCAGTTGCAACTGCAATTGCAATTAAGAATGGTAATCTAACTCCTCCTGCTGATGTTAAAACTAATGAACTTCCTTCTGCTAACCCAATACTAGAGGAACAGCCATTACTCTAACTTTTTTCCATGTCTGCGGTTTTTTCTGTTGTTGGTTGTTTTGAGTTTGCTTTTTCTTATCATGATCCTGATGTTCACTTTTACTATATTGTGCCTTTGCTGCTTTGGTACTCATTGTTTTAGGTGCAGTAGGATATGAATCTCTTACACTGCATTTGTAGCTTGCTCTACACCTGTAGCTTGTACAGTGATATTAGTTTCACTATTCACCCTATCATAACCACTTTGGTCAATAAATATAAGATTGTTACTTGTATTCCCTTGTGCAAGATATAAAAAGCAGTCTGTTAACTGCTTTTTTGCTATTTCAGTACGCTGTTGTTTGACTTCTGCACATGTCCCTGGCTTTCCTATAAGTGGAATCTCTTGAACTTGAACTTCTTCATTAATTCTTAACACTCTTCTCTGTTCTGCTTTACTATCAAAAGAGCCCTTTAATGGTTCATAATGTACATTTTGCTTTATACCAATCCACTCTTCCACTTTATCTAAATAATCATAATTTTCCTTATCCTTATTCTTTTCACTTACTTTTATTATTTTGTTTTCCAGTACTTGCCCTCCATTGAACTCAATACCTTTCAATTCTTCCTTGGTAATTGAAATTTTTGCTATCTTTTGATCTATGTTTTTTAAGATACTATTTATATCCATTTCACAATGAAATAACTCCTTTATCCTATAATGATTAAGCTGAAGATCATGAGCAATATTAACGTTATTATTATCATCATCAACCAACATTACTTCTTTTGGTGATTGATCCTTATGTTCACCATTATATTTTTTAAAAGATATAAAATATGTAAATTTTTTCGAATTTTAGAACTGCGTATCATTTTCTTCTCCGTAAATATATGAACTATAATATAATTATATTGTAAAAATTAATAAATATCAATTTCTCGTATAAAGAAACTTTTTGTTTTCTATTACCTAAAAGTAGTGAGTTTTACGTACTCCTTAATTCTTCAAAAAAATCTTTTAGCATAAGTGAACATTCTATTTCTAATATCCCACCATAAATTTCAGGTATATGATTACAAAGTCGGAATATTTTAGCACCATTTTCAACTCCTCCACCCTTTGGATTATATGCCCCAAAGTATAACCTTCTAATTTTCGCAAAAGAAATAGCTTGAGCACACATTGGACATGGCTCTAAAGTAACGTATATATCAGCATCACAAAGTATTGAAGTTGCAAGCGACTCACATGCCTTCCTTATTACCAATATCTCCGCATGTGCAGTTGGATCATCAGACGTAATAGTCATGTTGTATGAGGAAGCAATGACATTATTTTTATTTACCACTATAGCTCCTACAGGAACCTCATCTTTTTCCTGAGCAATTTTGGCTTGCTCTATAGCGAGTTTCATATAGAAGGAGTCAAACATCACCTAATACTAGAATTAGCTCTTTCCGTTACTCTTAAATCACGAAATTCACTATTTGGACCATTAGTGATATTGTCGCGTGAAAACACGTTATTATTGTAATCAGTATTGAAGCATTGTTTTGCATAGTTATTCTCTATTACAATCTTGCGTATTTCTTCCATATTAAGCGTCATCCTTTCTATAAGTTAACCTATGATTTCATCAAACTCTTTCTTGCTTATCCCATCTTTATATTTTGATAACTTCTTTTCATACTCATAAAGTTCACGATTAATTACAAGTACAAAAGCTATCTGGTTATCATTATTTTCATGTTTTAGCAATTTACTCCTCAGCTCTTTCAGCACTAGTTTTAAAATTCTTCCAGCAACACCAATAAGAGTATACTTTACTTCATGATCAATTCTTTCTATGAGAAAAGCCAAATGATGGAATATCATATTGCCATCATTATCGGTCCATAGAGCATATTTAGAATTTTCAATTAATTCTAACACCAGTGTAGATAACTTGTAATTGTTAACATAATTAAGGGAAAGTAGAATGTCTTCTTCTGGCCCAACATTAAAAGCTTTACTCTTATCTGAACCTTGAAACAACCATGATAAATCTTTCTATAGACCACTTACTATAAGTTTACCCTGGGTTTTGTTTTTTATCAACCGCTGCTTCAACAAATGATACAAAAAGAGGATGAGGAGAAAATGACTTTGATTGAAATTCCGGATGAAACTGCACACCGATAAACCACGGGTGATCTTTTAGTTCCACAGCTTCTATAATACATATTTTATCTTCTGATGTGCTACTGCATGTCATTCCATTTTTCTCTAAATTTTCTTTATAATATGGATTGATTACGTATCTATGTCTATGCCTTTCTAAGATAGTAGCATTTCCATATGCATCTATAATCTTAGAGCCAGAACTTATATTACACGTGTATGCTCCAAGTCTCATAGTTCCACCAAGATCAACACTTTGGCTATCAATCAACTTAACAACATGATTTTGACAGGTACAAAATTCTTCAGAGTGTGCATCTTCGAGTTTAACAACATTGCGAGCAAACTCGATAGCTGCAAGCTGCATACCAAGACATATACCAAAAAATGGAATATTATTTATACGAGCATAATTTATTGCCAAGATTTTACCTTCTATTCCATGATCGCCAAACCCTCCTGGCACAAGCACTGCATTAGAACTTTTTAACTGCTCTTCTACAGTTTTCTCATTTAGTACTCTGGAGTTCACCAAATTTATGTTTACTTTGACTTTATTGCTAATTGCACCATGATTTAGCGCTTCCATTAACGATTTGTATGCATCTGGAAATTCTGTATACTTTCCTACTATGGATATAGTAACTTCCTGTGTTGGATTTTGAATTGCATGTACTATTTGGTACCATTTAGCTAGATTTGGTTCTGACTTACTTAATCCAAAGTGCCCCAAAATTTGTCCATCAAGTCCATATTGACTGTACAACACTGGTAACTCATATATATGGCTTACATCACGAGCAGGAATTACATTGTGTGAAGGAACATTACAAAGATTAGCTATTTTATCCTGCTGTTCCTTAGAAATTTCTTGTTCGCTACGGCACAATATAATATCTGGCTGTATTCCTGCAAAATTTAATTCCCGAACTGAATGCTGAGTAGGTTTTGTCTTGGATTCCTGTGCTGCAGCAAGATATGGCACTAAAGTTAAGTGTATAAGAATAACTCTTTGTTTTCCAAGTTTATAACTAATCTGACGTATGGCCTCCAAAAACGGCTGACTTTCAATGTCACCTACCGTTCCACCTATCTCACATATTACAAAATCTAAACCTTCTGTATTATTAAAAATAAATGATTTAATCAGATCTGTTACATGGGGAATCACTTGTACAGTCTTACCGAGATAATCACCACGCCTTTCTTTCTTTAATAATTCATGATACACCTTACCAGTCGTGATATTATCATCCTTTGTTGCTTTAATTCCAGTAAAACGTTCATAATGTCCTAAATCAAGATCAGTTTCAGCACCATCTTCTGTAACAAACACTTCTCCATGCTGAGTTGGGTTCATTGTTCCAGGATCAATGTTTAAATAAGGATCAAGTTTTCTAATGTGTATCTTAAAGCCATGGGCCTGGAGAAGCGCACCAACACTTGAAGCAACTAAGCCTTTGCCAAGCGATGAGACAACCCCACCTGTTACAAAAATAAACTTAGTAGTAGTTTCCTCTTTCATTAATTTTCAAACGGAACGGAAGTAGATTCTCTTTCTTGTTTTTTCTCTAATTCAATTTTCTCTGCAATTGATTTTTTATGCGCATCTTTTGAATACAACCCTGATAATAGCAGTGTATTTATAATAAACAACCCAGCAACTATAGCTGTTATTTTGCTAAACGGGTTTTCAGAAGATTTAATAGGAACCATTGAATTTAATCCCTGTTGTGGATCACTGAAACCACTTAGTAAGCTACTACCAGGTGGCTGTAAAAGCACTAAAATCACCAAAATAATAACTAATATTACCTGAAATATACTTAATATCATTACCGACATTATAGATAATGCTTAAAACAAAAATTTTAGGAATATAAAGCACTGAAGTCAAGTTTTTATAAAATCTGTCATCCTTGTAACGCTAACTATGGATTAGAAGAAAGCAAAAAAGCAAGGGAAATATGGTAAACTCCAATATTGTAAAAAAAACTAAGGAGGTACCTCAGAGGAAAAGAGTATCATAGGATTATTTTGCTTTGTAGATGATTTTTGCAAAATAGTAGGTGAAAAATGTGCAGACAAATTACTACCTAACAGCAAAAAAACTACCAG
>JARBCG010000043.1 GCA_028803175.1 Wolbachia sp. | reverse complement strand
TACTATTTTACAAAGATCATCTACAAAGCAAAATAATTCTATGCTATTCTTTCCATCTGGGGTACCTCATTAGTTTTTTTACAATATTGGAGTTTACCATATTTCCCAGGCTTTTTTGCTTTCTTCTAATCCATAGTTGGTGTTTATAACGAAAAATTTGCAGTTTTTGACTTTTTAATATAGAAAATGTTTGAGAGGTCAGTCTGTAGCATATGCGCAGTTTTTTTCTGGCTCCACCCTCTATCATTTATTGTTTGATTTATCATTAAGATTATATGTAAAATTTGATATAATCCTAACGTAAATTTTATATAGGTCTAGCATATTTTGAAGTAAATACAGAAGTTCGCAAAAAAAAAATAAAAAATATGGAAAATCATGGTATACATTTTGTTCAAGAAATGATATTATCATGTTGAAACGGCTTCTTGTATGTTTTTTAATGTTATATACAATAATTAGTATAAGCTAATCTTATTGGGGTAGTTATGGTAGAGGTAAAAGAGCAGTTTGGTTTAAATCAACCTATTCAGGAAGTAATTGACAATACGTTAGTTAAGGAAATAATCAGTAGGATATTGAAGGAATATCATGGTTTTATTGATGGATTAGATCAAGATGTCATAAATAAGTATAAAACTCTAAAACTTATTTACTTAGAAATAAAAAACAAATTAGATCAAGTGAGAAAAATACAAATAAATAAGGGGAATTCTGTACTGTATAATTACTTATCTACAATGAATTCATCTTTGGAAAAAGAAAAAAAGAAATTAGAAATCTTGCTAAAATTCGTGGATGAGAGTGATGTAGGCTTAATGAGCAAAGTATTTGATAATGTTTGGTCGTTCAATTCAGTATTAATAAATCAAGATTTGTACGAATCAATAAATGAAATAATCGAGGAAAAGGATGAAACTGTAGGAAAGCAGTTAAAGGAAGAAGTAGATAATTACATAGAATCAATTGAAGAGGCAGAAAGCAAGGCTAAAAAATACCTAGAGAATTATAACCATATTGAGGCCTATATATTTGGTAATGTTTTAAATATCAACATTAGTAAATTAGAACAGGAAAAGCCAATAAGAATCAGTGATATCCTAAAACTAGAAAAAGAAATTGATGGACTAAATATATACTGCGATTACAAAGATGAGGTAAGGGCATATAAGCAAGAAGATAGAAGATACTATGAGTTCAAAGCTGGTTCATATGAAATATCAATCAATTGGCCAATAAAAGATCAAACAGGAAAAGATTTTGGTTGTACAGTTGTGGTAGCTGTAGGTGCTAATGGTGTAACTAATATACTAAAAGTAGAAATTGATGATATGCGGCTAAATAAGTTGGCAAAAGTGGAAATTGTGGTGTTAGCTAAGCAGAATAAGGAAGTATATATACAAGGATTATCATTATCTGAAGCATTGGAAAAATTCTTAGAATCAAATTATCAAAGTGAAGAAACTGCAAGGAGTACTGAGAAGATTCTGACTACAGCAGAGCAAGTTCAATTTTTACATGAGCCAGAAAAAAGACTCATAAATACCTTAGACACATAAAAGCAAGAATTATAGGATAAGGTGAAAGAGTTGGAACAACAAGAAAAAGAGAGAATAAATGATTTAGAAAACAGGCTTGAAAAAATAAGTCAAAAATTAGAAGAAACTGAATTAGGAAAAATACGTTTAAAGGAGAACCTTGAACGTTTTATGTTAGAGAGAGAAAATTTGAATGTGCAACAGATCAATGCTGAAAAGAGGATAGGAAATCTTCAAAAGAGAAATACGGAATTAGAGAAGGAATTACAGGAAGCTAATTTAGAAAAAGAAATACTTAACAAAAAGTTGCAAAAATTAGAAGGCACTACAGTAGATTTAGGAAAGGAAGTAGAAAAATTAGAAGATGAAATAGATGTAATATCAAAAAGATTAATAGAAATCGATCAGGAGAGGATGAACATAGGAAAAAAGCTGGAAGAGGAAAAACAAAAATTAAGTCGAGCATTAATGGAAAATGTGGAGCTAAATAAGAAATTAAATGAATTATATGAAGAAGTAGAAGAGATAATAGGAGAATGGAGCAAAAAAGTGCAACAAAGAAATCAAAAGATTAATAATTTGGAAACAGAGTTAGAGGAGTTACAGAACGCTGTAACGATTTTAGAAGAGGAAAAAAAGAAACATGGTGAAGAAGTACTGGAATTGATGATAGGAAAAACGAAAAAGATTGATGTGCTAACAAATGAATTAAAAAATAAAGATCAGGAAATAGAGGAGCTTGGTCATAAATTTCAAGAAGTTAAGAATAGATTTGAAGATATCCAGGACGAATTACAAGAAACAAGAATAAATCTGGGATTTTTACAAAAAGCTTCAAAAAATGCTGATCAAACAATTAAGTTGCAAAATCAAGTGATATCAGATTTAAAACAAAAATCAAATGAGCTTAATGAGGAAAATAAGAAACTAATAAACAATTATGCGAAGATTAGTAAAATACACATCAATGATATATCAGCTATACAAATAGAGCAGCCTAAATCGAAAGATCTGCTGCAAAGGTGATTACAAGAAAGTTTTTACTTTCTTTAGATTATAACTTTAAGGTTGGTCCTATAATAGGACCAACCTAGGGAAGTTAGATTTCGGTTATGTTGCTCGAATAAAAATTGTCCGATAGATAAATTTGAAGAAGATCTACTTTATAATTTCATCTACCATTCGCGACGGTCCTTTTCCTTTAATTATCTCCGATATCTTGACCAAGTGATTACATGCCTGTCTTCGCAATTCTTTTACTCGTTCAGTGAATTCTACCACATCTATCTTATTCTCTGATAAGTCTTTCTCAAGTGCAAACAATTCAATAGCTGTATCCTTGATATATTTAATTATTTTTTGTTTTTGCCACTACTCTGAACGGATACCTTGATCCCCTTACTAGTGACACTGCTACATGTACTAAAGGCTATGATTCTGTTGATTATGCAGAAAAAATGAAAGTACCTGATCATATTACATTTTGTAGTACAGTTTTTAGTAAATCGGACAATGAACGAAGTGCTGACCAGAAAGATCAGAGTGAAACTAAATTTGTAGAAAATTATATGGATTTGATTAAATCCCTACCTGAATATATGAACGGATTTAATGAAAAGGTTACATCACATGATGAGCTAAAACTCCAGAAAGATACTAAAAATAACATACATGAAAAGGCGCAGGAAAATAGTCCGAGTACCAATATTGATAAAAATGCACAAGAAATGCTTTCAAAGCATTTCTTGCTTAAGGAGCAATTATATAAACGCCAACTATGAATTAGAAGAAAAAAAAAGCCAGGGAAATAGGGTAAACTCCAATATTGTGAAAAAAATTGATGAAAAATGTGAAGACAAATTACTACCTAACAGCAAAAAACCTACCAGAATACCGGAAATTACTCATTCTGAAGCCATTCATTCTATAATACTGTTTTATCAACAGAACTTGGTATTGATGAATTCCTTGAATTTAGACCAAGCTTTTCACTTAATTCAGCATTTTCTATTTTAACGCCTTATTTTCCTCCTTAAGTCTTGCTACTCTCTTCTCTAAGTTCATTGCACACCTCTATGGGACTAATCAACAGTTGCAATACTTTTTGCTATTAATTATTTTTTGTCTTTGCCACTACTTTGAACTGATACTATGAAATTAGAATTATTTCCATGTAGAGCTAAGTGTATATTTTTTGCTATTTTTTCCGTTGATTGATTAATATCGTCAAAATTTGAAAATTTTGATAGTACGTAATTTGTTAAATTTCTCTGATCTTTTGGTCTACCTATTCCAAATCTGAGGCGCCAATAATTATTACCAATAAAACTATCTATAGACTTAAGCCCATTATGTCCAGCGGAGCCACCTCCTTTTTTTATTTTTATTCTCCCTAGTTCAAGGTCGGCATCATCATGTATAACAATGACATTATCTAATGGAAATTTATAAAAATTTACTACTTCTGCAACAGGAATACCTGAGTTGTTCATAAATGAATAAGGCTTTAGCAATTTAACTTTATCAGTATTTATTGTTCCAGAGGTTATAAAATAGTTGGCTTTTTTGGAGAGTGGCTGAAAATTCCAATACTTACAAATTGCATCAACGATAACAAAACCAATATTATGGTAGGTTAGATCATATTGACTGCTCGGATTACCCAATCCAACTATTAGATACACTACTCTTCTGTTTCTTCTTTTGACTCTTCAACGTCACCGCTGTCAGCTGCCGAGATTGTCACAATAGTAAAGTTTTCTTCCTCATTAGCTATAAGTTTAACACCTTCTGGTAATTTAACTTCATCAATATGTATAGACTGGCCAATCATTTTGCCAGATAAGTCAACTTCTATTACTTGAGGTATTTTATCAGGAGAGCATTTTACAGTAATAAAACGACATAAGACGTTCAGTACTCCACCTAATTTTATTCCAGGAGCTCTATTTTCATTTACAAATGATAGAGGTATGTCTATTTTAACTTCACTATCTTTATCTACAAATTGAAAATCAACATGTTGTACAGTGTCTTTTACTACATGCCATTGAATATCACGAACAAGAGCATATTCTTTCTTGCCTGATATATTAAGCTCTATTAAATGTGCAGAAAGAGCACCAGATTTATATTGTTTTGTAAATTCTTTTGCAGACAATGTTAAGTTTATGTTGTCATGACCTTTTCCATATATAATTCCTGGCACACTACCTCTTTTTCTTAGAGAGCGCATTGCTTTTGTTTTTGTTACATAACGTAACTCTGCATTAATAGTTACTATTTCTTGTTGTGCCATATCTCATCCGCTCCTAATTAGCTAATCCTCACTGTTAATTATAATATAAAAAATATTTATTTCAAATTTCATTTTTATGTAGTGAAGTTGGTTGGTTAACACCCTAGCCTTAAGGCGAACACTTTAGTATAATATACTTTATGTTGGACTACTTTATTATGGGTTTAGTATGGATTACAAACATAGCTCTCACAGTGCGTTTAATTTAAAGTACCATTTAGTGTTCTGTACTAAGTAT
>JARBCG010000010.1 GCA_028803175.1 Wolbachia sp. | reverse complement strand
TACTTAATCTGTACTTAGTACAGAACACTAAATGGTACTTTAAATTAAACGTACTGTGAGAGCTATGTTTGTAATCCATACTAAACCCATACTAAAGTAGTCCAACACTAAGGTATATTATACTAAAGTGTTCGCCTTAAGGCGAGGGTGTTAACCAACCCACCTCTTATTTCACTTGATGCACGAAACCATTCTTTTTTGATTTTTTTATTAAGTAAGAGTGATCCCAGTGTGGCTCGAACACACGACCTACTGATTAAGAGTCAGCTGCTCTACCAACTGAGCTATGGGATCATATTAGTTTATATTTCCAAAATCAATCTACTTGGATCTTCTATATAATTTTTGATTTTCACAAGAAAAGTTACAGCTCCTTTACCATCAATTATCCTGTGATCATAAGATAAAGCGATGTACATCATAGGCCTCAATTCTACTCCATTGCCAATTGCAACTGGTCTATTTTGTATTGAATGCATTCCAAGTATTCCAGATTGCGGAGGATTAATTATAGGAGTAGAAAGTAATGACCCATATACTCCACCATTCGAAATAGTAAACGTTGCACCTTCAATTTCTGAAACTTGCAATTTACCTTCACGAACTTTTTTACCAAGAGCAACCAAAGCCGACTCTATCTCAGCAAATAACATCTGATCTGCATTTCGAATAACTGGCACCACAAGACCTTTATTGGTTCCAACTGCAACACCTATATCATAATAATGCTTATATATAATCTCATCTCTTGAAATTTCAGCATTGATTTCAGGAATTTCTTTTAGTGCTTGCACTGCTGCTTTTACAAAAAATGACATGAAACCTAATTTTATTCCATGCTTCTTTTCAAAAGTATCCTTATATTTCGCTCTTAGATCTATCACATTTTTCATGTCAATTTCATTGAACGTAGTGAGTATTGCAGCGGTATTTTGTGATGCCTTTAAACGAGTGGCTATTACTTGCCTTATTTTACTCATTTTAACTCGTTCTTCTCTTCGTTCTCCACTTGTTGTGATTTTTGGTAATCCATATTGTTTTGCTGCAGGTTGTTGATGTACAACTTCGCCTTTGTTTATATGACCTATAACATCTGCTTTGGTTATTCTCTCCCCAATGCCAGTTCCTTTAATACTTTCTGGACTAATTGCACTTTCTTCCATAATTTTACGAGCTGATATGGCGTCTTTTTTTACAGAACTTTTACTTTTATCTTCTGTTTTCACTCCATCTTTTTTTACTTCTCCAACAGAAAATTTTGCCAGTAATTGATCTGGGCTTATTACATCATCTTCCTTCACAAAGAACTCAGTTATACTACCTGAAGCCTCCGCAGTTAACTCAAGTGCTGTCTTATCAGTTTCAATTTCGAAGATCAAATCGTCTACTCTTACTTCCTCACCAATATTTTTCTTCATTTTAACTATACCTTCTGTTACTGATTCACCACCAAGAGTTTTTGGCGCTCTAATTTCTATAATTTTGTTCATAAAAACAACCTTCTGTACAAACCTGCTATAGACTTATACACGAAAAGAAGCTTGTAATAAACTAATAAATTTATTGATAAGAAAAAAAAGAGCTATTACAGTTTTAGGTTCTTGTTTTTTTTAGTAGTCTAATCCATGCATGCCAATTCATTTTACCAAAATTATCTTCAAAAGATCAAGTACAACCAGCTAAAGATGGTGGTTAAAAAAAACGCATGTAAAGCAGATTATGAGTTTTAAAACTTAATGTTAAAATCATTAGAATAACTATTAGGACTTCATTATTCTTCGATATACTTCTGTACATTTGTAGAATTCACATTGCAATGACTACTCTTTCCATTAATATACTGTACCAACTTAGATAGCACCATGCTGGTAGACATAGAGATTAGTATATGGTCATGAGTAATATTACGTACTGTGAGAGCTATTTTTGTAATCCATACTAAACCATACTAGTGTTTGCCTTAAGGCGAAGGTGTTAACCCACCTACATCACTACATAAAACATTGCTTCTTGTATAGTTCGACCACATGTTATAGACCAATGGGGTTGCACATTAACATGACAAAATTTTCTTTAAGATCAGCTAATCTCTTTCCTTCTTCGTCGTCCAGTGCTTAATAAACTAAAATTCAAGTTTTTTGTGTTTTTTGTTAGTTATGTAGGCTTTAAATTATTAAAAAAAGCTAGTATTAGAAATTGAAAAAGTTTATTGAAATTTTTAAGCTTAAGTTATATTGTTAATCTATTCAGATAAGATTAGAAAAGCTGTGTCAAACAAAATAGGTTTTTTAGCTATTTTTTCCTTAGTCATTAGTAGTCAAATTGGTTCTGGGATTTTTATGCTCCCAATTAGCCTTGCCCTATACGGTATATATAGTCTCACAAGTTGGGTTATATCAGGTCTGGGCGCCATATCTCTCGCTTTAGTTTTTGCTCTGCTATGTGCAAAATTTCCAGAGACTGGTGGACCTCATGTTTACGTGAAACATGCTTTTGGTTCCACTGCAGCTTTTTTTGTTGGTTGGACGTACTGGGTTATATCATGGGTTAGCACAACAGCTGTAATAGTTGCAAGTGTTGGCTATCTTACTCCACTTTTTCATGGTGACATTCAAAATATACGTTTATTTTTAGAGATATTATTGTTTACAGCTATCACGCTAATAAATTTAAGAGGAGTAACTACTGCTGGATGTGTTGAGCTTTTATTAATGATTGTTAAAATTACTGCATTGCTTGCAATACCGATAACAGCCCTATTTTTCTTTGATAAAAATAACTTTGTTGTAAGTGAAGAAATATCAAATCTTACAATATCTCAGATTCTTGCTCGCTCTACGCTTCTCACTTTATGGTGTTTTATTGGACTTGAATCAGCAACAGCACCTGCCGGGTCAGTTAATAACCCAGCTAAAATAATTCCAAGAGCTATAGT
The DNA here is from genome assembly GCA_028803175.1 of Wolbachia sp. Classification (GTDB taxonomy): domain Bacteria; phylum Pseudomonadota; class Alphaproteobacteria; order Rickettsiales; family Anaplasmataceae; genus Wolbachia. Next base: position 5,280 of record JARBCG010000010.1, on the reverse strand, counting down.
TCTTGGCACAATTTGCGTAGCAGTTATATATTTTCTTAATAGCTTTTCAATCATGGGATTAATAAATGGTAATACTCTAGCCAATTCAAAAGCACCATATGTGGATGCAATAAAAATTATGTTTCCTGGCAATTGGCACTTAATCATTTCTGTTATTGCATTCATTGTTTGTGTTGGCAGTTTGAACGCTTGGGTTTTAGCCAGCGGGCAAGTAGCTCTTGGTCTTGCGGAAGATAAACTCATGCCTCAATTCTTTACTAAAAGGAATAAGCATAACTCTCCTTTTTGGGGTATAACGATTAGTTCATTTAAAACTTCAATTTTACTTATTCTAACGTCAAGCAACAATTTTGCTAAGCAAATAACGTCAATTATTGATTTCTCCGTGATTTCCTTCTTATTTGTTTACCTTGCATGCAGTTTTGCATTCCTAAAGGTTACTGCACAAGAAAAAAGTTATTATAAGTTTTTAATTGGAATTGTAGCTACAGCTTTTTGTTGTTGGATAATTGGTGAAACTCCTATAAATACCTTGTTAATTGCAAGCTTATTCACTGTAAGTGGCCTGCCCCTTTACTTATTTTGGTATCATGGATTTAAGCATCATACACTAGAATTATAAAAATAACCTAGACTACTCAAAACCTTATGTTCATAACTCCTCTAATTTACAGTCTATTTAGCTAAGTATTTTTATGGATTGCTCGATATGTTCAGAAATTGGAGCAGTGATAGTAATATTTTGATTGCTCGGCAGTTTCAAAGATAAAGAATGTGAATGAAGATGAATTTTATCTACTATTCCATTGATAAAGGCTTTTTTACCACCATATTTGCCATCGCCAAGAATAGGGCAATCTATATGAGCTAAATGCGCACGCAACTGGTGGGTCCTGCCAGTAATCGGCTGTAGCTTTAAATAAGCAACATTGTGTTTTAGTTTTTCTAAAATTGAAAAATGCGTAGTGGCATTTTTGGGTGAATTTTTATCAACAACCACTTTCTCTTGGCCAGAAATGTATTTTTTCATCAATGGATGGTCTATCACTCCACTATTTTTATTTGGCACACCAGAAGTTAATGCTAAATAAGATTTTTTAACTCTACGTCCTTTAAACTCTTCCATTAAATATCTTGCAACATTAGCGTTTCGTGCAAATATTATAACCCCACTTGTATCTCTATCTAACCTATGTACAACTTTAAATGTTTCTCCATCTTTTATTTGATCGAGCAAGTTGCTCATACTAATTTTTACTTTCATGCCACCTTGAACAGTTACTCCTGAAGGTTTATTGATAGCTAATATATACTCATCTTCATATAAAATATTTTTTCTTAGCAACTCTACTAACTTGCAGATGTATTTTTGATCAGAATTGGTGTTTTCAATGTAATCTAGGTGTTTTAACGTTATAGTTTGACCGGAACTAACTCTATCACTCGATCTAGCTTTGCAATCATCAACTTTAATTAACCCTTTTTTTAAAGATTTTTCAATTACAGATTGTTTTAAATTGGGAATAATTCTTCTAACGTATCTATCAAGCCTAACATCGTTATCTTCTACTGATATAGTTTTTATACTCTGCGGCATTCAATTGTTTTATTTGATAGTGTATCTTTGAAGACAGTATAACAGAAAATATAAAAACTGTTATACCAAAAACTTAGAATTAAGCTTTAGCAGTAAAACCAGCACAAGGAACTTTTCCTTATGTTCCTTCATGTTACCTCTGCACTTCTTTGTTGAATTTCTCTAGCTATACTTATATATAATAGTTCCACACAGCCAATTTGCAATATTTGAGCAAGATAACCTTTCTTTTTAGAAGCTTCTAAAATATTCTCAACTTTTTTTCCATTCCGAAAAAAGGTACTCCAGAATAAGTTATTTGCTATGTTATTTAATTGTTTTTCTGCTCCATTTAAAAGCTGCATAACTTCTTTTTTCTCCTCACTATCTATACAATTAATACGAACAATAGCTTCAGCTTCTTTTGGAGTATGACCTTGATTGTTTCTTAAATAAGGATTTGCTCCTTCTTTCAGTAAATATTCTACTGATTGTACATTGCCATGCTAAGCAGCATAATGTAAAGGGATCATTCTGCTTGTAGGAATGTATAATATACTTTAGTGTTGGACTACTTTAGTATGGTTTAGTATGGATTACAAACATAGCTCTCACAGTACGTTTAATTTATGGAAGGGGGGGTATTGTACTACAAACTACGTAGATATCATAAGAGGTGATATTACTCCTGACCAGGCGCTATCTAAGTTGGTACAGTATATTAAGGGAAAGAGTATTCACAAGTTATTCCAGGAATTTGAACACTTAAGAAAAAGATATTTTGTGCAGCACATTTGGCAAGAGGATACTTTGCTTTTACAGTTGGCAATGTGAATTCTACAAATGTACAGAAGTATATCGAAGAACAATGAAGTCCTAATAGTTATTCTAATGATTTTAATATCGAGTTTTTAAACTCATAATCTGCTTTACATGCGTTTTTTTAAACTACCAGCTTTAGCTGGTTGTATTTGATCTTGTAGATTAAACTTTAACCTCTGTTGTTTTGAACTTTAATAGAGTGTTTACTATGGATATATAATTCTTAATATTTTCATTAGTATCTTTATTTTTCTTCCTTGCTTCTTCTATCTATTTACCAAGTATTTCAATAGCTAAATACAAAAGAGTATATCAATCTCTACTTTTTACGTGGACAATTATACCTGTTCTTTTAGTAAAGCCTATACTACAGTTACTTTTTTATTTTCAAGAGCTAAGAATAAAGGAGTATGTCCATGCTTATTTGGCTTGTTAATGTCAGCTCCTTTTTTTATTAAATCATCTACTAAACCTCTTTTATTAAATAGAATAGCAATGTGTATAGGAGTATTATCGTCTTTACCATGTAATAACATGTGCTCTATATTTACTTGGCCAGAAAGTGTTTTGCCATAGTTAACTAAAAATTTGCTGTTTATATTTTTTTAATTGAGCAGCTAATTCTTGAGATTGTGGTTCTATTTCTTCTAATATAGCGTTACAGCTAGGATTTCTTATATTATCTAAATTACGAAATATTTTATATAGTTTTTTAAGTCCTATTTTAAGTATAACTTTTCTACAATCTAATATATATAATTTAATTATTATATATATTAATATAAAAGTCAAGAATTTACTTCATCTCTTCTAAAGGTTCTATATTAAAGATAGAAAGTCCAGAAGCGATTACGTGTGCCACAGCTTGTACGAGAAATATTCTTGCAGCAGTAAGATTATGGTTATCTTCTAGTATAAATCGCATGTTTACATCACTTTTACCATATCCCCATAAAGCATGGAACACTTCTGCAACTTCAAGCAAATAAAAAGTAATCCTATGTGGTTCACAAAGTCTTGCTGAAATTTCCACTACGTTTGGCCACTTTGCTAGGGTTTTTATTAAAGATAACTCTCCATCGCTCTTTAAAAGTGAAATATATGCATTTGGTAGCGTTTTTGGAGCATTGCGCATCAATGAATGAGCACGAGCGTGGGCGTATTGCACATAAAAAATAGGATTATCTTTTGATTGTTCCTTGACTTTAGCAAAATCAAAATCAAGAACCATATCATTTCTGCGTGTTAACATTATGAAACGAGTGATATCTCTACCAACTTCTTCCACAACATCTCTTACTGTTAGAAAATTTCCAGACCTTTTGGACATCTTAACAGGCTTTCCGTTTTCTAAAAAATTTACAATGTTATGTAATTTTACTTCTATCCTTGCTCGATTATCACTCAATGCGGAAACTCCTGCTTTCAACCTCTTTATGTAACCACCGTGATCACTGCCAAGTTCTACCACCATATTATTGAAACCACGTGATATTTTGTCAGCATGGTAAGCGATATCCGACGCAAAATAAGTCCAACTACCATCTTCTTTTTTTAATGCACGATCAACATCATCGCCAAATTGAGTAGAGCGAAACAACATTTCTTTTCTAGAAGTCCAGTTTTCACTCTCCTTACCTTTTGGTTTTTCCAAGTATCCTTCATATATTAAACCTTTATCAGATAATATCTTTACGCTTTCTTCAATTTTGCCACTTTTTTGTAGTTGATACTCTGAAGTAAAGATATCATGATTTACACCAAGTAGATCAAGATCCTCCTTTATAAGTTCTAATATATAGCTTAAAGTATACTCTCTAATCACCTGATTATCTTGCTTCTTTAGAAGCTCTTTGCCATATTTTTCAGCTAACCCCTCTCCTATTGGTTTTAAATATTCACCAGGATATAGACCTTTCTCTATAGTAATTCTTTCCCCCAAAGCCTCTTTATATCGAAGGTATACTGACTGCGCTAGCGTGTCTACTTGCGCTCCAGCATCGTTAATGTAATATTCCTTGGTGACGTTATAACTAACCTTTTTAAGTAAATTTGCTAAAACATCACCAAACACAGCTCCTCTTGCATGACCAATGTGCAGTGGACCAGTTGGATTTGCAGACACAAATTCCATATTCATGGCCTGATTATTTCCGATGTTCAGATTGCCAAACTCTGTTTTTAATTCGTTTATTTGTTTTAAAATCCCATGCCACACTTCAATTTTTAAACGCATATTGATAAAGCCAGATCCTGCTATTTCAACTTTTGAGATTTCATCAAAAAGTTCAAATTCTTTAGCTAAAATTTTGGCAATTTCTATAGGGTTCTTTTTTTCATATTTGCCAAGCACCATAGCAACATTTGTATAGACATCACCATGAGCTTTATTGTTTGGAGGTCCTACAATAAAGTTTTCCGCACTTGTATTGATAACCCCACTTTGCTTTAATTCATTCAATTTACTTAAGATCATGGCAGAAATCTGCTTAAAAATATTCATCGACTAGAAAATTATAAAAACCTCTAGCAATATAGCATAAAAGTACGACTAATTAAAGACTTACATACCACTATGACCATGTAATGTAGATGGATGTTCAACACTATTAACAGACACACTCGTTCCAGTTTAACTAGGTTCTCATCCAAGTTTTTTCTTCTTACTGGCACTGCTTTCCCAAGACTGAGTATGATTCAGCTCACCCAACTCTCTCTTTGGACTTCTTTAACAAACTTATCATAATTACCTAATAATAAATCTTCCACTCTTTACTTATCCTCAACTAGTATACTATAATATACTTTAGTGTTGGACTACTTTAGTATGGATTACAAACATAGCTCTCACAGTACGTTTAATTTAAAGTACCATTTAGTGT
>JARBCG010000009.1 GCA_028803175.1 Wolbachia sp. | reverse complement strand
TACCCCATGTTAACCGACGAACCTTTCTTCTAATCTGCTTGTTTTTTCAAATCTCATTACTCCTACCATCCAACTTTTAGTATACTGCAGCATTTAATATATTTATGTAAGAGACCTAATGTTTGTACATTTATGTGAAAAAACACTGAGACAATAAATACCACATGGCCACTGGCTGCATACATTTTTTGGCATAACTCCAGCGCGTAACGCTGGAATCTATCTACACCCTTACACTTAACTCAACTTGTCATAATTTGATACTGTTACACTTTCTTTTTCATTAAAATGTAAACTGCAACTACCGTCCCTTAACTCTTTTTCATCATAAGCTTCAATATCAAAATACTCTTTATAATCACTTACATTATCACGAAGCGAAAGTGCCTTGACTTTACTCATAATTAAGCCTGTACCAGCAGGAATTAACCTTCCTACTATAACATTTTCTTTTAAACCATTTAAAGGATCATCCTTTCCACAGAATGCAGCTTCTGTCAGTACTTTTGTTGTCTCTTGGAAAGAGGCAGCAGAAATAAAGGAGTTGGTTTCAAGACTTGCTCTAGTGATCCCCTGTAAAATAGGAAGATAATTAGCAGGTTGCTTGCCAGAATTCATCATAGCATCATTTTCCTTGTCAACTTCCAATTTATCAATACTTTCACCAACTAAGTACATAGTATCACCAGGATCAGTAATCTCCACTTTTTGTAGCATTTGTTTTAATATAACTTCCAAATGTTTGTTATCTATACGCACACCTTGTAACCTATAAACTTGTTGTATTTCAGAAATCATATAGTGTGCTAAAGCTTCTAATCCTAGTACACGTAAAATATCATGAAGGTCAGGATCACCATCCATTAATAGATCACCTTTACGAACAAAATCACCTTCACTAACTATAACATGCTTACTTCTGGACACCAGATATTCTACTGGAGAAATTTGTTCATCTATAGGTTTAATTAATATACTGCGTTTTCCTCTACGATCTTTTTCAGAGAATGCTACATGACCATCTATCTCACTTACAATTGCATGTTCTTTAGGACGACGTGCTTCAAACAATTCTATAACTCTTGGTAAACCACCAGTAATATCACGAGTTTTAACTGATTCTCTTGGTGTTCTTGTAATAACATCACCAGCAAACACTTTCTGACCATCTTGTACATTGAGCACTGCACCTAGTGGTATAAAGTAACATGCCTCAACACCACTTGATAATGTTATCACTTCACCGTTATCATCAAGAAGAACTATTCTAGGACGTAAATTAGCTCCACCGGAATGTAACTTCCAGTCTTTCACAACCTTGTTTGATATACCAGTTGATTCATCCATTACCTCAGTAATAGAAACCCCATCTTTTAAATCTTGATAAGATACTACACCAGTCTTTTCTGTGATAATAGGCAACGTATAAGGGTCCCATTCTGCCACTTTATCACCAATTTTCACTGAATCACCTTCATTTACATAAAGTTTAGCACCATAAGGTACACCATGCCTTAATTTTTCACTACCCAGGCTATCAACTAATACAACCTCGCAAGAACGGCTTATAACAATTTTATTTCCATTTCTGTCTACAATTAAGTTACTATTGCTTAATTTTATCTTAGCATTAATAGAAGCTATAATATTAGAGGATTCAATCCCCCTCGTCATTACTCCGCCTATGTGGAAAGTACGCATAGTTAATTGAGTACCTGGCTCTCCAACAGACTGAGCAGCTATTACACCAACAGCTTCACCTATTGAAACAATTTTACCAGTTGCAAGGTCTCTTCCATAACACAAAGAACATACACCAGGACTAATTCCACAAGTTAAAGGTGATCTGATTTTTATAGCATCAAGCCCAGCAATGTTAATTTGCTTTACCTTACTTTCATCAATTAATTCTCCTGCTGCAACCAACGGTTCATTTGTTATAGGATTGTATATATCGTTTGCAGCTACTCTACCCAGCACAACACTCTCTAAAGATGCAACAACAGTGCTTCCCTCAACTACAGCCCTAACAACAAGGCCGTCTTTCGTTTTACAATCATACTGTGTAACTATGCAATTTTGAGATACATCAACTAAACGACGAGTTAAGTATCCTGAGTTTGCAGTTTTAAGTGCGGTGTCAGCTAAACCTTTACGTGCACCATGGGTAGAATTGAAATATTCAAATACATTTAACCCCTCACGGAAGTTAGAGATTATTGGTGTTTCTATAATCTCACCAGAAGGCTTAGTCATAAGCCCCCGCATTCCAGCTAACTGCTTCATTTGTGAAGTTGAACCCCTTGCACCAGAGTTAACCATCATATAAACTGAATTGTACTTGCTATTTTTATCATACACAGACATTGCCTTTAACATGTCACTGGCTATTACATCTGTACATTTAGACCATTCATCTATAACTTTATTATATCTTTCACTCCTAGTGATTAGTCCATCCTGATACTGCATAGAAAACTTTTTTATTTCACTCCTTGCATGATCAACGTGCATAGTCTTAGTTTCAGGTATGACCATATCACGACGACTAAAAGAAGCACCAGAAAATGTTGCATACTCAAAACCAAGCACCATTAACTTATCAGAAAATATCACTGTAGCACTTTGACCACAGTTACGATATACTAAATCAACTATACTTGTTATTTCCTTAACTGTTAATATCTGATTTATTAGATCAAAGCTTAAGTTTTCATGCTTAGGAAAAATTTGCCATAATATTAAGCGACCAGGAGTTGTACAAACAACTTTATGGTAAGTTTTGCCATCACTATTAACATACTCCATTCTGTATTTTATATTAGAGTGGATATGCAAAGTGCCATTACTCAAAGAATGTTCAATATCACAAAAAGCACCAAAACACGCTAAATCATCTTCCTTGTCAACTGGCTCCTGCAAAGTAAGGTAATATATACCAAGCACTATATCTTTACTCGGAACTATAATCGGCCTACCATTAGAAGGACTGAGAACATTATTAATTGACATCATTAACACCCTAGCCTCAAGCTGAGCTTCTAATGAAATCGGCACATGCACCGCCATTTGATCACCATCAAAGTCGGCATTAAATGCTGTACAAACAAGCGGATGAAGCTGTATTGCTTTACCTTCAATAAGAATTGGTTCAAAAGCCTGAATGCCAAGTCTATGTAACGTAGGTGCTCTATTTAATAAAACAGGATGTTCTTTTATTACCTCTTCCAGCATATCCCAAACTTCTGGTTTTTCCGCTCTTATCAATTTACTGGCAAACTTAATAGTTGGAGCCATACCATACATCTTAAGTTTTAAGTAAACAAAAGGTTTAAATAATTCAAGGGCCATTCTTTTTGGTAATCCACATTGATTTAGCTTCAAAGTTGGACCAACAACTATTACAGAACGTCCAGAGTAATCTACTCTTTTACCCAAGAGATTCTGACGGAAACGACCTTGTTTTCCTTTTAACATATCACTAATGGACTTTTTATATCCAACAGCACCAGCTTTATTTGTAAGAGTGTTACGGCGGCTATTATCGAAAAGAGAATCTACAGCTTCTTGTAACATTCTCTTTTCATTACGAATCATAATCTCAGGAGGATTTAAGCTTAATAGCTTTCTCAACCTATTATTTCTATTAATGATGGTCCTATAATGATGATTTAAATCAGACACTGCGGGACGACCACTTTCAAGAGATACCAAAGGACGCAGATCAGGTGGTAGAATAGGTATAGTTGTAAGTATCATCCATTCTGGTCTATTTCCAGATTTTATAAAGTTTTCAACAATACGTAATCTCTTTATAATTTTCTTTCTTTTTATTTCAGAAACAACAGATTCTAACTCTAACCTTAAGTTCTTTCTAATTTTATGTAAATCTAAACATATTAATAATTCCCTTATCGCTTCAACACCTTGCATAGCGATAAAGCTATCACTTCCATAGTTATCTTTAGCTTCATTATAAGTTTTTTCATTAATAATCTCACCCTTTTCAAGAGGAGAAACAAGCGGATCTATTACAATATAATCATCACTATATAAGATGCTTTCAATATCTCTTAGAGACATATCTAGCAATGCCCCAATTCTTGAAGGAAGAGACTTTAAAAACCATATATGTGCAACAGGAGCTGCAAGATCTATATGACCCATTCTTTCCCTTCTTACCTTTGAAGATGTGACTTCTACTCCACATTTTTCACATATACGACCTCTATGTCTTCTTTTCTTATATTTTCCACACAGGCACTCATCGTCATTTACAGGACCAAAAATCTTAGGACAAAATAATCCACCTTTCTCAACTTTAAATGTACGATAATTTGCAGTTGAAACGTCTTTTATTTCACCATAAGACATAGATTTAATACTTTCAGTACTAGCAACTGATATGCTAATTTTATCAAAAGACTGTGCGATATTAGTGTGAGATATATCTTGAATAGCTACATCATTTTGCTTTAAAACTACATTTAAGCATAAAGAACGCAATTCTTTTATCATCACATTAAAGGATTCAGGAATTCCACATTCAAAATTACTGTCACCCTTTATTATCGATTCATAAATCTTTACCCTACCATTAATATCATCAGACTTCACAGTTAACATTTCTTGCAATGTGTAAGCAGCGCCATAAGCTTGCAATGCCCAACATTCCATTTCACCAAAACGCTGACCACCAAAATGAGATTTTCCTCCCAAAGGTTGCTGAGTAACTAAACTATAAGGTCCTACCGAACGTGCATGAATCTTATCATCAACTAAGTGATGCAATTTTAGCATATACATGTAACCGACCGTAACTTTACGATCAAATTTTTCACCAGTGCAACCATCATACAACTCAGCTTGCCCAGAGTTATCCAAGCCAGCAAGTTCAAATAACTTTGTGATTTGCTCATCTTTTGGACCTTCAAACACAGGCGCAGCTATAGGAACACCGTCTCGCAACTTATGTGCAAATTCAATTAGATTACTATCGCTAATATTATGAATATCATTACAAATAGATATATTATCACCACAACTATAAACTTTGATAAGGAAATCACGTAAATCATTGCATATATTTTTATAACTCTTCAAGTAAGTAACTACTAACTCATCATTTATTGAATCTTCAGGTGTGCCTAAGATGGAAGTTATTATTTCATCATCGCTAATATCTTCAATTTTTTTAGTATTATCATCATCATTAAAGTATATTACTGAAAACTTTGCTGAATTATCATCATCAAGAGCTCTGATTTCCTTGCAAAAAGTACAGTAAATCTCATTGATTTCATCAAGAATATTACCTACTTTTTCCCCTAATTTCTTGCAAGCCCAGCCAACATGAGTCTCTAGTATTTGACCTACATTCATCCTTGAAGGAACACCAAGAGGGTTAAGAATAATATCAATAGGTGTACCATCTTCTAAATAAGGCATATCTTCAACCGGTACGACTCGAGAAATAACACCTTTATTTCCATGTCTACCAGCCATTTTATCACCTGGCTGCAAGCTATGTTTCACAGCAATGAAAACCTTCACTACCATAGACACACCTTGAGGCAAGTCATAGCCTTCATTCAATTTTTCTACTTTCTGCTTAAACTGCTCTATCGCATTTGATACCTTTGCATCAAAATCTTCTTTTAGATTCCTAACTTGTTCAGAAATGGATTGATGTTTTAACCCTATACCCCACCATTGTTCATGTTCAATCGAATTTAATTTTTCTTGATCTGAGGAATCAGAATTAACTATGAGCTTTTTCAGCTCATCGTAGAAATATTCACTAGTAACATTTATTATATAATCTCGCTCTTTTTCAAAATCAACAACCTCTTTTTGCTTAATTAGCAATGCTCTTTCATTTTCTTCAACTCCTCTACGTGTGAAAACTTGTACATCAATCACTGTCCCTTCAACATCCGGAGACGTATATAAAGATGAGTCTGCACAATCAAATGACTTTTCACCAAAAATCGTCATTAATAATTTTGTTTCAGGAGGCAATGAAAGCGAAGGCTTAGGAGTAACTTTCCCAACCAGAATATAACCTGGCCCGACTCTTGTCCCGATTTTCACTATACCACTATCATCTAAGTGATATAAATTCTCTTCATTAACATCAGGTATAGTACGAGTAACTTTTTCTGACCCCAAAGGAGTATCGTGTACAATACATTCAAATTCTTCTATATGAATAGAAGTAAAGAGATCTTTTTTAACTACTTCACTGGAAATAATTATAGAATCCTCAAAATTATATCCCTGCCAAGACATGAAAGCGACTAATAAATTTTTACCAAGAGCAAGCTCTCCGCTATTGATTGCAGGACCATCAGCAATAACATTACCTTCTTTAACGTAGTCTCCTACGCGCACTAGAGGCCTCTGATTAATACAAGTATTGTGATTAGAGCGCTGAAATTTCCTTAAATGATAAATATCTACATCAAGATAATTAACCCTTTCTTTATCAAAAGCACGGATAACTATGGAGTTACTATCGGCACTATCAACTATACCGTCACGCTTAGCTAAAATTACAGCACCAGAACCAGAAGCTGCAAAAGATTCCATACCAGTAGCAACCAAAGGAGCAGTAGGCTTGAGCAATGGTACAGCCTGACGTTGCATGTTAGAACCCATTAATGCTCTATTAGCATCATCATTTTCTAAAAATGGAATTAAAGATGCTGCAACCGATATTACTTGCTTAGGAGATACATCAATGTAACTAACTTGATCGCTGTTTACCATAATAAAACTACCGGAATGTCTACAATATAGCATATCATCAACAAAGCGATTGTTTTCATCAAGCTTTACGCTTGTATCAGCTATGTAATACAAACCTTCATCCATAGCAGATAGATACTCAATTTGGTCAGTAACAACCCTATCAACTACTTTTCTATAAGGGCTCTCAATAAAACCATATTTATTAATACGTGCATATATAGCCAAACTATTAATTAATCCTATATTTTGCCCTTCAGGAGTTTCAATAGGACAGATTCTTCCATAATGAGTAGGGTGAACATCACGCACTTCAAATCCTGCACGTTCTCTAGTTAAACCACCTGGCCCTAAAGCTGACAATCTTCTTTTATGTGTGATTTCAGATAATGGATTAGTCTGATCCATAAATTGAGATAACTGAGAAGAGTTAAAGAAATCTCGCAAAACATTCGTTAATACTTTTGGATTAATAAAATCAGATGGAGAAACTTTTTCTAAGCTAGAAGTAGACATATAATCAACAATCACGCGTTCTAACTTTAATAACCCAGCTCTAAATTGATTTTCTATAAATTCTCCAACTGACCTTACTCTTCTGTTTCCTAAATGATCAATATCATCTACAGAACCTTGTCCATCACGCAATAACACTATTTTTCTTATAACTTCAATAATATCTTCATGCGTTAAAACAGTTAAATTTTCGTCATAATTTAACCCAAGATAAGAATTAAGCTTCAATCTACCAATATTGGATAAATCATAATATTCTGGACTGAAGAAAAGATTGCGGAAGAATTCCTCTACTATCTCTAATACAGGAACTTCACCAGGACGCAAAACTCTATATATTTCATATAGAGCATCCTGATAAGACATATTTTTATCTAAGAAAAGTGTATTTAATATATAAGGCCCAACAGACATGTTATCTATATTGAGTACTGATATTTCATCTACAGACAATAACTCAAGCTTTTTTACATCTTCTGCTTTTATAGGCTCACCAGCAGATAAAATTTTCGTAGAACTATCACTATCTATTAAATCCTCTGCAAGGAATAAACCACATATAGAATCAAAAGGTACTAGATACTTATTCAACCCATCATCATGGAGTTTTTTAGCTAATCTGGAGGTAATACGCATATTAGCCTTTAACAATATATTACCATTAACATCCATAAGGTCAAAAGGCAGCCTAACCCCTTTAAATTTATCAGGAATAAAAGGCACTTTCCAACTACTTTTATATTTTACATATTTTATTTTTTCATAAAATTTACTTAGTATATCATTGTTTGATAAACCTAATGCTTTTAATAAAACTGAAATTGGTAATTTTCTTTTTCTATCAATACGAAAGTATAAATGATCCTTAACATCAAACTCGATATCAAGCCAAGAACCCCTATAAGGAATAATTCTAGCAGAGTAAATCAATTTACCAGAATTATATGTTTTACCTTTATCACTATCAAAAAATACACCAGGAGCTCTATGTACTTGTGAAACAATAACTTTTTCTACGCCGTTAATAATGAAAGTGCCTTTATCAGTCATCATTGGCAATTCACAAATACGAACCTCTTGCTCTTCTATGTATTTTATTACACTTGCAAGCTTAGATCGATCTTCTTGCTTTTTAATCGACCTATATTCATCGAGAGAAGCACCCTCTTGTAGAATAACCAAATGCATAGAAGCAATAACCTGAGAAGAAAAAGTGATACCTCGTTTTATACATTCGGACTCATCATACTTAGGATAATTGATTCTGCACCCTAAAAATTCGAGAGTAGCTCTATCCAAAGGATCATTTACTGGAAAAATTGCATGAAAAATAGCGTCAAGGCTTTCATTACTCTTATTTTCAGGAGTAAATGAGTCATACGATTCTTTTTGAACCTTAACTAAATCCAACAAAGAATCCTTTAAATCAATTGACCTAGCGTAAGAAACCCTAGGAACAAAAGCACCAGAAGTACAAATATAAGAAGAGTCAGTCATCAAAATACTCCAAACCTAACCAAAAGAGCTACATCAATATAGGATTAATACATTAAATACAAATGTGTTATTCAATCTCCACTTTAGTTGCCCCTGCTTCAATAAGTTTTGCCTTTATTTTTTCTGCTTCTTCTTTAGGAAGATTAGCAATTAAATCTTTAGGCAAAGCTTCAACTAATTCTTTTGCTTCTTTTAACCCTAGTGTAGAATTAACCTCTCTAACAGCTTTAATCACTCCTATTTTCTTGCTAGCATCAATTTCTTTGATTACAACTTTGTATTCATTCTTTTCTTGAGCAGAAGGAGCAGCACTTGTACCAGAAGATGCAGGTGTACTAGCGCCACCAGCAACAAAAGTACCAGCAGGTAACCCTATTTTCTCCTCAAGTACTTTTACAAACTCAGCAGCTTCTAGTAGATTTAAAGATAATATTTTATCGACCAAATCATTTGTTACATTATTCATAACTACCACCTTAATTAACAATAAATTTACTTTTTAGAACTATAACAATCCAATATTCTCATCAACCTTATAGAGGATGCATTAACAGATAGTGCCAATCGAGCAGGAATATTATAAGATATTAAACGCATAATTTTTATACGCAACTCATCCAATGAAGGCAACTTAGCCAACGTATTAACATCCTCTGCTGTCAACAATTGGCTCGAATGAGCTGAACAAATAACAGACATTTTTTCTTTATTAGCATTAACAAAATCAATTATTAACTTTGCAGCTTCTACTATACAACTAGAGTACACAATAGCCACAGGACCAGAAAATCTGTCTGATAAACAAGAGAACTTACCAGCTCTTTCCAAAGCTAGACAAGCTAAAGTATTTTTAACCACTAAGAAACCACCTCCAATAGATTTCAGGCTATTTCTCAAACTTAATGACTCACTCGCATTTATACATTTAAAATTTACTAATATTAGAAAATCGTTACATGAGAATACATTCACTATATCCTGTATAAAACCATCTTTTTCTTCACGCCTCACTGCACTACTCCCTAAACTATATCTTCCACTTTGCTTATTTTATAAGCCTTACCCATAGTTGAGTTCAAAAAAATACTTTTAAAATATACTCCTTTTACAGAGATAGGTTTACTATCTTTAATTACTTTAAGAAAAGCTTTTAAATTCTCTAGCAAATCATCAATACCAGATTTAACATTCCCTAACTTACCATGAACAATACCATTTTTATCAGTTCTAAACTTCACTTGACCAGATTTAATAGTTTCAATAGTTTCTGCAACATTAGAAGTTACACTGCCAAATTTAGGATTAGGCATCAACCCTTTAGAACCTAATATTTTCGCAATTGGAGCAACCTTAGCCATAAAGTCAGGGGTTGTTATACACCAATCAACATCCAGCTTTTTACCATTTTTTATCTCTTCAACTAAATCTACTCCTCCTGCAATATCAGCACCTGCTTTTTTGGCTTCTAATAAGTACTTATCCTGAACAAAAACAATTACTTTGATATCTTTCCCAATACCTTTAGGTAAAACCACTGTACCACGCACTTGCTCTTCAGATTTACGCGAATCCACACCTAAATTAACTACAACATCAATTGATTCATTAAATTTCGCTGAAGCAGACCCAATAACCTTTTCTAAACATTCCTTAGGACTATAAGCTTCATTATTATGTACATTCACAACCATATTAACCTTCTACAACTTCTATACCCATAGATCTAGCAGTACCTATAATCATTTTTACTGCTGAATCTTCATTACCTACTCCCATATCAGCCATTTTATACCTTGCTACCTTGATTATAGCAGACATAGGCAACTTAGCTACCAATTCTTTACCTGGACTACTAGAACCTTTACTTAATTTAGCTTCCTGCTTAAGCAAGTAAGTAACGAGTGGACCGCTAACAGTAAAATCATGAGAGCGATCATCTTTTATAGAAATTCGCACAGTCACCACATCACCTACTTTATAATTAGTATTAGCAGAACTAGTAAATTTATTAAAAGCTTCACAAAACTTAGGAACAGGTATACCACGCGGACCAAGAACTGAAGCAATTTTCGGTCCAGGAACTGCCTTACCAGCTTCCATTAATAAGTTAATCTTAGAAACAACAGTACTCATATAATTAATCCTCTATCTTTTCTACTTGAGTTAAATCAAATTTTATTTTTGTAGACTGACCCAAAATTGACACTTCCACAACAATATCTTTTTCTCCATCATTTATTGTATCTACTGTACCAATAAAACTTTGAAAAGGACCATCATTAATTTTTACTTTTTCGCCTTTTTCATAACCATAATTCAGCCTTTTGTTCTCTTGAGCATTATAAAGCGCATTACACATTGAATTAATCTCATTGTCTTGAATTACTTTTGGAATATTACCATCCTTTAAAAAACCATAAACCTTAAGAGACTTTGGTATACCATTGATAAAATTCAACACCTCATCACACAAACTCACGTACAGAAAAACGTAACCAGGAAAACATTTTCTCCGCGTAGCGACTTTTTTAAATTTTAACCCTACCCCATTTAGCTCTTCATATGGAATAAAAACTTCCCTAAAGTAATCATTAACACCCAATCTCATAGAACTTTCTAATATGTGCTGACGAACCTTCTCTTCATAATTGGAAGCAACTCTAAGAACATACCATCTATACTTACTAAATTCCTTGCGTTTTAAATCTATCTCATCATCCGAGATTACCTCAAAATTACCAGGTTCATCCTTGCAAAAACCAGACACTCCTCTTAAAATATTTTTGCTTTCATCACACAGATGCATACATATATACACTTCAGATAACTTGTCTATACCAGACTTTAAATTATACACTGTTTTATAAGGAATGAAAACATCCTTAAAATAAGAAACATCACTTATTAATTTGTGTATATTACGCTCATAACCATAATTAACTTCAATGATATACCACTTATATTCATATGCCATAAATAATTCCAAATAAAACCTTAATTATGCAAAGAGATATAAAATCTATAAAACAAAAGAAAATCGAAAAGCACAATATAACAACCACCACAACAAATAAGGATGACAATATTTCCTGTTTTTTCACCCAGGTAATTTTTCTTATTTCTTGTTTTATATCACAAAAAAAACTATGTAAAATCTTTAACATTTTTACCACAATATTAATGCAGGAGCGATAGGAATTGAACCCACAACCTCTGGTTTTGGAGACCAGCGCTCTACCAATTGAGCTACACTCCTATAGCTTAACTCCATTTACTCCAAAATCTCAGAAACGACACCAGAACCAACAGTTCTGCCACCTTCTCTTATTGCAAAACGCAATCCTTTATCCATTGCTATTG
>JARBCG010000042.1 GCA_028803175.1 Wolbachia sp. | reverse complement strand
TCACAAGTTATTCCAGGAATTTGAACACTTAAGGAAAAGATATTTGAGGCAGCACATTTGGCAAGAGGATACTTTGCTGTTACAGTTGGCAATGTGAATTCTACAGATTTACATAAGTATATCGATTAACAAGGAAGTACTCATAATTATTCTAATGATTTTAACATCTAGTTTTTAAACTCATAATCTGCTTTACATGCGTTTTTTTTAACCACCAGCTTTAGCTGGTTGCATTTGACTAATTTTAGGTTTGCTGTACTCATACGACTCAAATACTAATAGTTATAGATATATAATCCGCCTAAATTAGGAAATCTTACGTCTTTGAACGACATATTAAGCACGATAAAGAAAATCATTTATAATTGCTATAGCAGCTAATGTTGAAGCTTTTCGTTCCTTTTGTTCAGATATGTAAAAGTTTTTATCTGATTTTACAACGAGAGCCTCTGGGTGACTCTGAAAGTAAATGTTACCATGTTTATCTTCAATCGCTTCTATTATTCCATCAGTAGAGAATCCAACAATTCTATATCCAAGCAGCTCTAATTTTTTTCTATTTTCCGGAGTATTATTTACTGCTCTTGAGTGAGCATCAGGAAAACATGTTGAAAACCAGCCATTTTCATCAGGTGTTAAAAATTTGGATACTATTTCTGCCAAACGACTATTTGGAACGATTTTTACCTGCTGAAGAGGCACACCCATCTGCGGGTTCGGTGCCGCTTTTAGGTGAGATTTTTGTTTCTTTTCATCATTCACAAGATTTGCCACACGCACTACTTCAACTCCTTTTGCGTTCATAATGCCTTGCAAACCACCACATATGCCAAGCAAGTGAATAGAATGGTTGTCATCTACTATTTTTACAATTGCTTCAGTAACAAGCTGGCTACAAGGATTAGGTGGAAAGGGTTCTGAGTGTAAATTATAGTAATTTCCCGGGATAAATATTCTATTTATATTTTGTTCTTTAATAAACTTTTCAACTTCAATTTTTATTTGATCCAATGTTAGCTTTCTTGCAAGTATTTCATCCTGTTTTGCAAAATTAAGTGACTCTTCTCTAATTTCCTTAAGGTTAATTATTTTATTATAGTCAATTAATACAGTTTTAACTCTAAAATTGTTAAACATCTCATAGAAATTTTGAGATAATCCAAGCTCATATGGGTATGTTTCTTCCTCTGTTTTCAGCAAACCAACAACTATGTCGTTATTTATTGCATGTAAAACTTCATTAGTGCACGCATGAGTAAGATTATTACTGAATAACAAAACTGTAATTAATAGGATATTTAATATTTTATTACAATATCTATGTACCATGACCTTGATTCAATAGTTAATATATTAATACTACAATGTAAATTAATGTACTTCTCAACAAAAAAAATAGTAACAATGTTATACATGGAGGTGGCCTGAGCAGGAATCGAACCAGCGACACAAGGATTTTCAGTCCTTTGCTCTACCAACTGAGCTACCAGGCCATTTGCATACTTTCATTTTTAGAGAAAAAATGTTATTATGTCTATCAAAAGTTTTTAAAGTAATTTATATAAAAATAAAGGATGAGTGGTAATAACAAAATAGGAATTTATCCTGGTACGTTTGATCCTATAACGCTTGGACACATTGACATAATAAAGAGAGCATGTAAATTAGTCGATAAATTAATAATCGGGGTTGCAGAAAATATTAATAAGAATACTGCTTTTGACGCAAAATTACGTACAGCAATGGTTAAAAACGAAATTGATAAATTAAAAGCTAATGCAGATGTCATAATTTTTGACGGGTTATTAGTGAGCTTTGCAAAAGAACAGAGTGCTTCTGTTATTATTCGTGGGCTTAGAGCTGTATCAGATTTTGATTATGAGTTTCAGATGAGCTGGGTAAATTATAAGCTTCTTCCTGAAATTGAAACTATATTTCTTCCTGCCTCTGAAGACACTCAGTTTATCGCATCAAGTTTTGTAAAAGAAATAGCAAGGTTGGGAGGAGATGTTAGTAAATTTGTACCAGAAGGCGTTCAAGACAAGCTGAGAAATCTGGATAAAAGACAATATTGAATTGCAGTGTTCATTGTTTTTTATTCTTAAATGAGTATATTGAATATATAAAATGTTGTAAATTATAAGGGGAAGCGTGTCAAAAGTAAAAGTTAACAATAGGAAAGTATGTTGTCATGGTAATGAGAATGATGATGGTTCTGGTCATCCCATGATATATTTAGACATGGGAGAGGAAGGCGAAATAGTTTGTCCTTATTGCGAAAAGGCATTTGTTCATGATTGCACTGTGGAGCTAGTTAACGAAGAAGAGCTAATTGAGGAGGATACATAATGGATCTCTTCCAAAATTTATTTATGGTAAAAAACTTTTAACTTATATAAATGGCAACAAGTGGAGCAGTAAAAATAAAGCTATCCATGCGGTCAAGAATTCCTCCGTGACCCGGTATGATGCCGCAACTATCTTTAACACCGTGAGCTCTTTTTATAAGTGATTCAGTAAAATCTCCCAGCTGAGCTACAATTGCAAGTGTTAAGCCAATGATAGGGGAGTAAGGAATTGAAAATAGACCAAAAAATAGTGATCCAAAAACTGTGAGTGTTACGCTAGCTAAGACTGCACCAAGGAGCCCAGACCAAGTTTTACCAGGACTAATCACTGGACAAATTTTTTGACCACCAAAATTTTTCCCAAATAGATACGCAGCAATATCAATTCCCCAAATAGTTAAAATAAACCATATTAATACATGTTTTCCCTGCGGAAGATTGTACAAATATATTAATGAAGCATTTGGTAATGCGATCAATAATAACGCAAAAATGTATAAAATTCTGTTTCCTTGTGTTAAGTTGTACCACTCAAAGGAAGACAAGACCGCTATCGAAAAAATTAATAGGTAGAATGATAAATCACTAAAGTATGTAGCAAAAGAAAATATGAGTAGTATTACAATTGAAGACAGTATTCTGACTGCAAAGTTATTATCTACCATATTTTCTTTCCCTTTTTGCATACTCTTTTAACGCTTTATTGAGATGCTTGCAAGAAAAATCAGGCCATAAAGTATCACAGAAATACAATTCTGCATAAGCTGCTTGCCATAATAAAAAGTTGCTTAATCTTTTTTCTCCACCAGTTCGAATTAATAGATCTAATTCTGGAAGATCTTTAGTATATAGGAACTTTTTAAATTCATCTTCTGATACACAACTAATATTATTTTTTACAATAGAACTGACAGCTTGCACAATCTCTTGTTTTGCTCCATAACTTACCGCTATAGTAAGTGATAAACCATTGTTATTACATGTAAATTCCTCAACTCTGCTCATTTGTTCTAATATTCTCTCAGGCAATAAACTGAGATTACCAATAAAATTTAATTTAATATTGCAATTGCAGATAAAATTGATCTTATCTTCACTTATTAAAACAGAATAAAATAAATCAAGGAGACTATCAGTTTCATCCTTAGGCCTTAGCCAATTCTCCGTAGAAAGTGCATATAAAGTTAAGTAAGGTATGGTAAGAGTTGTACAATACTTAGCAATATCATATGCAACCTCACTACCCTTTGTATAACCATCAATTTTTGTTTTTCCTTGATTACCTGCCCATCTACCATTTCCATCCATAATAATTGCTAAATGTTTTGGTAGAGACTCAAAATTTAATTCATTTATCATTTAGTGATGCAGCATATCCTTCTCTTTAATGGATAATTCACTATCAATCTTTTTGATATTATCATCAGTAACATTTTGTACTTCTTTTTTGATATTGTGGAACTCATCTTCTGAGACTTCTTTATTTTCCTTCATTTTTTCTATTTCTTCTACAATATCCCTGCGTATATTTCTAATTGCAATTCGCGCATTTTCAGCAAATTGATGTAACAATTTCACTAATTTTTTACGAGTTTCTTGTGTTAAGTCCGGAAGTGTTATACGTATGGTACTACCTTCAATAATAGGATTTAAGCTCAAATTAGCATTTAATATGGCATTTTTCACTTCACCTATAACACCAACATCCCAAACTTTAATTAATAAAGTTTTATTATCTGTAACTGAAACACCTGAAACTTGATTTAATTTTTGATGCCCACCATAAATATTTACAACTATACCATCAAGTAGTGATGAGCTAGCTCTTCCAGTACGTACACCCTTAATGTCATCATGAAAAGACTGAATAGTCTTTAACATCCTATCTTTCGTTTTAGTTTTTATTTCGTTTAACATAAATTACCCATTTATTTAGAATCTGAAACTATAGTATAAGTACCCCCACCCATGATAATATTAACTATTTCTTCTTCTTTTAAAGAAAAAACTATAATTGGAATCGAACTTTCGCGTGCAAGTGAAATGGCTGATGCATCCATTACTTTTAAATCTTGAATTAATACCTCTGCATAAGAAATTTTACCATACATTGTGGCATTTTTATCCTCTTTTGGGTCAGCAGAGTATACACCACTCACTTGTGTACCTTTTAGAATAACATCACAATTCATTTCAACAGCACGTAAAGCCGCAGCTGTGTCTGTAGTAAAAAATGGACTACCTATTCCTGCTGCAAAGATTACCACTCTACCTTTTTCCAAATGACGAATAGCCTTTCTCCTAATATAAGGCTCACATATTGTAGACATATATATAGCAGATAATACCCTGGAAGTTATAGAGTTTTTTTCTAAAAAATTCTGCAAAATTAAAGCATTAATTATAGTTGCGAGCATTCCAATATAGTCACTACCTGCTCTTTCACAACCACTCGAAGAAGCAGATGCACCACGAAAAATGTTACCACCACCAACAACAATACATACTTGGACCCCAAGCCTACAAACTTTAGCTATCTCTTTGGATAATTGATTTATCACTTCCATATCGTGACCAAATTGCTTTGAACCCATTAAAGCTTCACCAGAAATTTTAAACAACACCCTAGAGTATTTTACCTTGCTTTCTTCATCCTTCAGAGTAACCATCTTTTGGTTAATTGCCTAAAACAAGTAATTTATAGCTAGATAAAGCAATAGAACAACTTAAGTTTGATTCACTTGACTTGATAAAATCAGAAACTTTCATCTTATCATCTTTTATAAATTTTTGCTCTAATAAAACAACTTCTTCATAATATTTCGCCATACGACCATCTGCTATCTTTTTTGCTACCTCTTCAGGTTTATTTAAGCTACTTATATGTTCTTCAATTACAGAACGTTCTTTATTTAATTTCTCTTGATCCAAATCACCTATAGAAAAAGCTTCAGGCTTCATAGCAACTATGTGCATTGCGATCTGTTTTCCAATCTCTTGTAACTTTACCTTATTACCAGATGACTCAAGTGCAACTAAAGCACCTATTTTACCTAAATTAGATGTAGAACCGTGTACATAACCTGCAACAATTCCATTTTTAGCTTCCAAATAACAAATCTTGCCTAACTCTAACCTCTCACCAAGCACTGAACTACAGTTCATTATTGCCTCTCGTACCGTACCAATACCTTCATATTTAACACTTTTTAGGTTACCTACACTTGTACAACGTTCCCTACAAGCAAGTAAGGCTAAATTTGAAACTAACTCTACAAACTTTTCATTTCGGGTAACAAAATCAGTTTCACAGTTGATTTCAACTAATACACCACTATTTTCAGTCAAATGCATAGCAATTAACCCATCTGAAGCCACTCTATCAGACTTTTTACCAGCTTTAGCAAGCCCTACAACACGTAATTTATCAACTGCCTTATCAATATCACCACCACACTCCTCTAGCGCTTTTTTGCAATCACCTAAACCAAGCCCTGTTCTATCACGTAACTCCCTTATATTATCTGCGCTTATTTTCATTCGTTATCACCTCCATCATCGCTTTCCTTATAAATTTTACTACGCCTTTTTTTAGTTTGTACAATACCATCATCTTTTTCTGATTTATCTTTAATAAATTCACTACCCTTGATATCATCAATCTTAACCCCAGACTTTGCTAAATCAGACTCTATTCCAGCTAATATAGAATCAGCAGCTAACTTACAATAAAGCTCTATTGATTTTCTTGAGTCATCATTTCCTGGTACAGGATAAGTAATACCATCTGGGTTAGAATTAGTATCAACTATTGCAACAATGGGAATACCTAGTTTTTTAGCTTCCTTAACCGCAATATGTTCTTTATTAGTATCAATAATGAATACGATATCTGGAATTGCCCCCATTTCTCTAATGCCTCCTAATGTTTTATCAAGCTTTTGCTTCTTCTTATCAATATTTCCTAACTCTTTCTTTGTTAAAGCGCTGTCCTCATCACTCAATATTTTTTCGTATTGTGTTAAAGTTTTTATGGAAGAAGAAACAGTACCCCAATTAGTAAGCATACCGCCAAGCCAACGGTGATTTACATAATACTGACCACAGCGAATTGCTTCACCTGCAATTATATCTAAAGCTTGAAATTTTGTACCAACAAATAAGATACGACCACCTTGAGATGCAACATCATACAAAGCATTCATAGCAGCTTTTAACAATGGCAAAGTTGTTCGTAAATCAATTATATGTATATGATTCTCTTGATGTACTCCATATATATACGGAGCCATTTTTGCATTCCAGCGACTAGTCTTGTGGCCAAAATGTACACCAGCACCAGCTAGTTCACGTACAGTGACTTCAGGCAAATTTACCATACTTACTCCTCCAAATAGTTTACCCTCCATGGCACAACCCTAATGGGACTACTTGTGTAAGCCATGTGTGAAATTGAATCATCTACATGGTAATGGAAAAGATAGCGTAGTGCAAACAAAAAATGTTGACAAACAGTGGTATGTTTATTAACTTTAAAATAAATGTGGGGGGTGTAGCTCAGCTGGTTAGAGCGCATGCCTGTCACGCATGAGGTCGTGAGTTCAAATCTCATCACTCCCGCGTTACTGTACAGCTTTACAAACATTAAATTGAACGCGAACATAAGGTGTCAACCATTGGTGTCACTTTAGCGCTTTGATGCTGGAACTTGGCACTTAAGTTGTTGTGCCAGGAAATAAATATAACGGATAAAAGATTAAGCTGGAAACAACTTACTAGATGAAGAAGGAAGATTAAATAACAAGAAAAAGATATCAAGATAGCACGACTATATAAAAGCCTAATGAGCAAAACACACATCCGATAGACCTAAAAAGATTACCAGCTAATTTTTCCTTTGTACCAACTTGACTTGCTCCAGGAGTTATTAAATTTGTTTGTGGCGGAGTAGCTATTGTTACTTGTTCACTAGCTTTCTGTAAACTTAAATCTAACTTAACTAATTTACAGCTCAATTTTTCTTTAGATCTTCGTAAGTTAAACCAACACTTGGGTTACTACAATTTACCTTACCATCACTACTAACATTCACAGTTATGCTACAGTCTTTTTCATCCACTTTCCAGTTAAATGTAATGTTATAAGACCAGTTTATTATTTCATAGAGCCGCGCTTTATTCTCATCTAATGATACGCGTAATCCTCTTATTTCTTCCTCAGATGCCAACAATACAAGAGATGTAATTTTCAAATCACTAGCCGTGCAAGGTTTACTAAGAAATGAATTATCAATTTTTAATCCTCATTTATTATCTTTTAACCGTATCCATGCAGCAACCGTCCCTGCTTTTCTTAAGTGCTAGAATGTGCATAATTAGCAATTCCGTTTTTTTCAGATCAATGATTTTTTTAGTCTCTTCATCCGCTTCATCAAAAAAAATACCCAATATATTTACTTTTCTCCGAAGAAGGATTAGTAAAGCTATCCAATGCTTTTTCATAAGTTACACGATTACAAACACGAGTCTTTCTAACATGAGGCTTTGCTTTAGTATTTGATTTATTGATTTGAGTTGAACCTGCAGACACAACGTAATGTGAATCACCAGTCATAAAGCTCTCCTTTTGATTTAATGAAATGCTAATACTAGAAAGGAATATAGCATGTCAACATAAATTTATATTTTTTAAGTTTCTCATTTTTTTCATGATAACAAAAATCTATTGAAACTAAGAGCATCTTTTGCGTATGCTATGTAAAAAATATAATGTAGTATCTATGACCTCAACTATAGCGATTTTAAGCGGCGGGCTTTCCCGTGAAAGAGAAATATCACTTACGAGTGGTAAAGCTGTAAAAAAAGCACTGGATAATCTACCATATAATGCAATAGAAATAGATGTTGATAGAAATATTGCTGAAAAACTTAAGAAAATTAATCCATCTCTTGCTTTTATTGCTCTGCATGGACCTTATGGAGAAGATGGCTGCGTTCAAGGTTTGCTCGAGGTTTTGTGGATAAAATATACACGCTCTGGAGTTATGGCCTATGCTATTGCTATGAATAAAGTAATGTCAAAGCATATATTCCATTCACTAAACATTGATACTCCAAAAGGTTACGTAATTAGCCGAGAGAATATACTAAAAAATAACATTAAAATTGATTATCAATATGTCTTAAAGCAAATTAATGAAGGATCAAGCATAGGAGTACATGTTATCTTTTCATATGTGGATTACTTAAAACTAAAAGGTGACTATAATAACAATATTATGAAGAAAATGATTGTAGAAGAATATATTCCAGGTATGGAATTACACACCGCTGTATTACTTGATGAAGCTATCGGCACTATAGAAATACGGCCAAAAAATAAATTTTATGATTATGAAGCAAAATATACAAATGGGTTTACAGAGCACATATTTCCTGCTGAAATTCCAAATGACATATATCGAATGACTCTGGAATATGCGTTGAAAGTTCACCGATTTTTAGGATGCAAAACTATTTCTCGTTCAGATTTTTGTTATAATCCTAAAAATAACACTTTAAAAATGTTAGAAATCAACACACATCCTGGGTTTACTGAGTTGTCATTGGTGCCAAAAATCGCCAAGTTAGCAAAAGGAATGGACTTTAATGAGTTAGTTGAAGCTATTGTAGAAGACAGTTTACAGCAAGAGAATGTAGAAATCGAATAGATGTTGAACAATATTGCTAGAAGCCAAAGACGTTTTTTACGCAAATGTGCTTTGGTTATTGCTATGTCACTTTTTCTCACATTGGTAATTTATAGTTCATTTGACAAAATAATTAACCGCTTAAATTACTACTTTACTTTGTGTAATGAGTACACATCTAATTTATTACTCAGCAGTGGATTCACAATTAATAAAGTGGTTATTACTGGTAACAAATTCACAGACAAAAAAGATATCTTGGATCTAATAGATAGAACACAACTAATAATGCATGTATCTCTTTCAAAACTTTCAAGTAATGTGAAACCTATAAGTAAGTGGATAAAAGATGTGAGAATTCATAGAGTTTTACCTAATACTCTACACATTAATATAGATGAACATAAACCATTTGCTATCTGGAAAGATAATGATAAAGCATCAATAATTGATTCTGAAGGTAAAATAATCATAGATAATTATTCAACAACCAACTCCCGTGTCATTTCAGCGCATGACGCTGGAATCCATGATGGATCTCAGGATCGAAGTACTGGAATGAAAGAAGAAATGGATCTAATAAATACTCTTGTTGTAATTTTAGGACAAAATTCACTATCAAATCTAAAATTTGTTAAAGATATATTAGAAAGCAAAACTCAATTAAGTGAGCAGGTTTCTTTATTTGTTTTTGTAGGAAATAGACGATGGAATGTCATTCTTGATAGTGGTCTTACAGTAAAACTTCCTGAAGATAATCCTCATAGTGCATGGGATTACTTAAACCGCTTACAAAATATAACCGATTTTTCACTCAATGACTGGAGTATAATAGATATGCGTATTACCGATAAAATCTTTGTAAAAAGATAGTAACATGTATAATGTACAAATAATTTTCGAGGTAAATTATGAAACTAGGTGTTAACATTGACCACATTGCAACTATTCGCAACGCACGTTGCACTTTATACCCAGATCTCATAGAGGCAGCAAAGATTGCTATTAATGCAGGAGCAGATTTTATTACTGTGCACTTGAGAGAGGATAGAAGGCATATTAGAGATGAAGATGTATACAATCTTAAAAATCACATTAACACTGAATTAAACCTAGAAATTGCAGCAACAGAGGAAATGCTTAAAATAGCAAAAAAGGTAAAGCCCTATTCAATTTGTATAGTACCAGAAAAAAGAGAAGAGCTAACGACTGAAGGTGGCTTGGATATCATTGGTATGTACAGTAAGCTACACAATATAATACAAGATATGCACAACTTTGATATAAAAGTGTCACTGTTTATTGATCCAAATATGGGTCAATTAAAATATCTTGAAAAGCTAGAAACAAAACCAGACATAATAGAAATTCATACAGGAGACTACTGTAACAACCCATCGGAAAAAAAGTTACAGCTAATTGCTGATGCCGCAGAGTATATCAACAAACTAGGAGTAGAATGCCATGCAGGACATGGCATAACTTACGAACATGCTAAAAAAGTAATACAAACGCCACATATATCAGCCTTTAACATAGGTCACTATTTGATTAGTGAAGCCGTATTTCATGGTTTATACGGTGCGGTAAAAAAGATGAAAACAATAACATCTAGTTAACCGCCTCTTCCTCTTTTTCATTTAAAACACCTGCCAGAGTTTGGCTTACTTTAAATTTGACTCTTCTCTTTTCAGGAACTATCATTACTTCACCATTTTGAGGGTTACGACACTGTTTTTCTTTGCTTATCATAATACAAAATGTACCTATTCCATGCAGACGCATTTCACCTGTATCATTTAATACATCCTTCATTACTTCCATAAGCGCATCAAAAATCTTGTTTAAATCAGACTTTGTTGCCCCGATGTGCTTTTCTGAACACTTTTCTTTCAATTTCTTTATTATATCTTCTTTACTCATAAATTACCTATATTTAAAAAATTCACACAGATAGCATATTATGTTGATGGCTATAGTCAATCAAATTTGTTATAAAAATAGAATATATCGTACACTTTTGTAGATATTTGCATTATACCTACAGAAAAACACCATAGTAAAATGGTTATCTCTTAGAAAATTGACATTTTTTCCGAGCTTTATGCTGACCACATTTTTTACGTTCAACAACACGAGAATCTCGAGTTAAGAATCCACCATTACGGAGTATAGAATATAAATCTTGGCTGATGCTACTTAAAGCCCTACTGATACCATGAGCTAATGCACCCGCCTGACCAGACAATCCTCCACCTCTAACAGTCGCAAATACATCATATTTATCTAACGTAGAAGTCGCAACAAATGGCATTTTTACCATTTGGCATACTGACTCACTCTTCAAGCAAAAGATTAGACTGTCTTTTTTATTAACACTAAACTTTCCACTTCCTGGCTTTATCCATACCCTTGCTACAGCTTCTTTCCTTCGACCTGTGGCATATGAGCGACCAAGTGAATCAACTGCTGGTTTGATTTTTTTTGATTGATTATTATTTATTGTAGGATTTTCCATTTTTACTCCATTATTTTTTATTCTTACGATTTAAAGAGGCAAAATCTATCACTTTAGGCTGCTGGCCTTGATGCTTATGCTCTGGACCAGAATACACATATAAATTTTCAAAACGTCTACGAGCCATAGGACCATCATCAAGCATTCTTTTTACTGCCATTTCTATCACACGTTCAGGAAATTTACCATTTAAAATATTAGCTGGATTAGTTTGTTTCAAACCTCCAGGATGACCTGTGTGCCTATAATAGATTTTATCTTTAAGTTTTTTTCCAGTAAAATATACTTTTTCTGCATTAATAATAATCACATTATCGCCACAATCTATATGAGGTGTATACTCAGGTTTATGCTTCCCACGTAATAATGTTACTACAAACGCTGCAAGCCTTCCTACTACTAATCCTTCTGCGTCTATAACAAACCATTTTTTATCAATTTGCTTCTCTTTTAAGAAAAAAGTCTTCATTACAATTTAACTAAATAATAGTAAGCCATGATATACTTAATTTCTCAATAGTGTCAATAACTATAGGTAAATATTTATTGATTATTAAAACAATTTGTGCTAGCAATTGAGCTATGCAACCATATATACAGGTGGTAAAATGCTTCGGTTAACTATTACGCTTGCAATCATTTTAAGTACTATAAGTTGCTACGCAATTGATCTAGAAGAGGCTATAGGTAGAGCTATCAAAAATAGTTCAAGAATAAAATCTCAATTTTACCAGTATAAAGGTGTAGAAAAGCAACTAAAATCTTCTGGATTAGTTGGATTTTTTCCTGATATTCGTTTGAAGTATAAGTTTAATGAGAACTTTGGTTTTGATGATAAAAGCGGTAGACTTCAACTAGGAAAAAGTCTTTATTTGAATCAAAGATTAATGGACGGTGGGAGCAGTTTTGCTATGTTTAATCATTCAAATTACTCATTAAAAGTAGAGAAGATAAAGTTTTATCAACTGAAACAAGAGGTTGCGCTCAATGCTTTAAAAGCATATGTTGATGTTTTACAAAAGACTGAAATATTGAAATTAATGGAACATAAAGAACGTGTCTCCATGGAGCATTTGTCGTCTATGAAAAAGCGTTTTTCTCTCGGTGAAGTGACTAGTGCTGAAGTTTCATTGGCAAGGGCAAAATTCTCTTCTTCTATGTCTAAAAGAGTAGATGCTGAAGGTCAATTAAAATCAGCAAACATCGCTTATTATCACTTAATAGGCGAAAACCCCGATTATCTTTCTGAAGCTAATGATAACTTGCCTTCTGTTCCAGAATTGAATGAATGTTTGCGATTAGCAAAAACTAATAATCTAAATTTAAAGGCAGCGATTTATCAGAAAAAGGCTGCTAGCATGGAAGTTATTGCTGAATATTCTAAATGGCTTCCTTCTTTAACTTTCAGTGCAAGTAAAAATTTTGGTACACAAGATATTAATTTAAGCACACTTTCCGATTCACACGGAGTAAATGTTGGTTTTGTTCTTGATGTGCCAATTTTTAAAAAAGGAACCAATGTTTTTGGTATTAGCAGAGCTAAGATGAACGTAAAAAGAGTTACTTATGATTACTATGAGGCAGTAAAGAATATAGAACAAATGGTTATAAATGCTTGGAATAATGTTTTAACAGCAAAATCTATTATCAAAGCAAGCCAGGAGGCAGAAAAAGCAGCAACTTTAGCATTAGAAGGAGTGGAACAAGAAGTAAATTTAAATCTAAAGAGCACAACAGATCTTTTGGATACTGAAGATGCACTATTTAAAGCACGTTCAGATTTAGTTGAAGCAAAAAGTAATTATGTGACTAGTGTTTATCGTTTACTTTTTATAATAAATGGTATAAATCTCTGAATTTAATGGTATTAACGCTATGAATGATCAACAAGGCAATCAATCTGTAAAAGATATCTTAGAAGATATAAAAAAAGCTACATCTAATAAAAATTCAAATAATGATAAAGTAGAAGTAGATAACGAATAAGAATAATAAAACTTTAACTATCAAAATGAAAAAGTGACTTTTAAATGTAATCAATCTGGTGATTATAGTCAAAATTTAGGAGAAGAGAAAACAGATGACTATTTGTATGGTAATTGCCACACTAGTGACAAAAAGTCATATAAGATGAAAAGTAGTGACTTACAAGCACAAAATAATGATCATTTGATTTTAAAAGAAAATATTAAAGAGATCAAAGCATTGCTTGGAAATGTGCAAAATGAATTACAACAACAAAACAGTCCTAGTGATTACAATCTTACTGTTGGAGAATTAGTTATGTCTCTTTTAAAATCTGAGCTATCATAGTGGATAAATAAGCATCTGTACAAACTAGTAAAAGAAGTAGTTGAAAAAGAGCTTAAAGATATAATAAATAATAATGAGTAATCTTGATAGGGTACTAACAATAAAAACGAGAGTTAAAACGGCGAGAGGTAGGAAATTATCTTCAACAAGGTGGCTTCATCGTCATCTAAATGATCAGTATGTACAAAAAATAAACAAAGATGGCTACAGGTCACGTTCAGCGTACAAATTAATAGAAATAGATAGTAAATTTAAGTTACTACAAGAAGGACAAAAAGTTGTTGACTTAGGTGCTTATCCTGGAGGGTGGTCACAAGTTGCATCTAAAAAAGCTGAAGACGTATTTGCTATTGACATAAAGCCAATGGATGAATTAAGTGGGGTAGAATTTATAGAATGCGATATCAATGAGATTAAAATTTTAAAAGAAAAATTTAAAGATCAAAAATTTGACGTAATTTTATCTGATATGGCTCCTGGAACTAGTGGTTTAAAATTGCTGGATCATATCAGAATTATGCTTTTATGTGAGGCAGCATTGAACTTTGCAAAGCATTTCTTGAATAGTGGTGGTAAGTTTGTAGTAAAGATATTCCAAGGAGAGTCTGATAAAGATTTTTACAATAAATTAAAAAAAATGTTTAAAATAGTAAAATACTTTAAACCGAAGTCAAGTAGATCTGAATCTACAGAAATATATTTAGTCAGTTTAGGTTTTACTGATAATGAAACGATTGAAGTAAATAGTTGAAAAACAATGTTTTTAATTTACTTGCTATCTTAATTATATACCCTTCTCATTACTCTACCCTATTTTTGAGAAGCACCAGTAAATTATAACGTAGAAAATTACCACCAGAAATCGAATTTTAAAAGAGATATAATAAAATTTCAGTTATCATAAATGATATTCTAATAGAATTAAACGTCTTCTATGTCTGATTTTGGCAATATATTATTATTAATGGCCTGTTTATTATCCTTAACATATGTATTTTTGCCATTCAACACATACCGATTCATTACTTCTGCCATATTTTCCTGCGTGTGTGCATCAATGGCTATCTTAATTTACTGTCATATTACAAATGATTTCTCACTTGAGAACGTATATTATCACTCGCACACAACGAAACCTTTGTTTTATAAAATTTGTGGTGTTTGGGGAAATAAAGAAGGATCAATGCTGCTTTGGGTTTTAATACTTACTCTTTATCTATTATTGATGGATATTTGCATACAGCAAGCTGTGTCATCCAAGTGCTTGACACTGGGATACAGATATAAAAGTATTTGCAAATTACACAATGGACAACAAATTCTAGGAGCGCATATTGAAAACAATGTTGATAAGCTGGATTCCAGTGTCCGCTACTTAAATGACAATCTTAGAGCCACTGGAATGACATCGGATCAAACTTTAAAAAAAACATCTCTAATTACTCAGGGACTAATTTGTTTTTGTTTTCTATTATTTATATTGTTTGAGTCTAACCCTTTCACTAAAATGCCGAGCATTGAAACAGACGGACTGGGCTTTAATCCGATATTACAAGATGTAGGTCTTGCTATTCATCCTCCAATATTATATTTAGGGTACCTCGGGTTTAGTGTTGCTTTTTCACTATCAATCGCAGGATTAATCACAAAAATTGAAGGCAATACTTGGGCTAAAATCGTAAGGCCTTGGGTGCTTATTTCTTGGTCGCTGCTTACTTTAGGTATAAGTCTTGGCAGTTGGTGGGCATATCGCGAGCTTGGTTGGGGTGGATTTTGGTTTTGGGATCCAGTAGAAAATGTCTCTTTGATGCCGTGGCTCATCGCAGTTACACTCACACATTTGTTACTTATGGTGCAAAATTTTAATATCTTAAGAAATCTTTCTATTTTGCTTGCGCTTGTAACTTTCATTTTAAGCATAACTGGAACCTTTTTAGTGCGTTCTGGAATACTCACTTCAGTGCATACGTTTGCGGATGATCCAAGATATGGGCTATATATATTAGTTCTGCTTGGCATAATTACAGTCAGTAGCTTATTGATATTTATAATATTTGCAAGAAAAAATTATACACCTCCGATGTCAAGCACTTGGATAACACTGGGTAGAAGTCTTTTCTCTCGTTTTACGATGATGCTGATAAATAACCTACTGTTCATTACGGCTTTTTTCGTCGTTTTTGTTGGCACCTTATACCCAACACTACTTGAATATTTAACTGGTGAACTAATTTCGGTTGGATCGCCATATTATAACTCTCTATTCAACCCTATTGCATTGGCTATACTAGTATTAACCATGATTGGGCAATATTCCCGATGGCAGGGAAATAGCATATTACCAATATTTCATGAATACAGATTTTCATTCTGCAGTGCTGCAGCTATTTTACCATTTATTTTTCACATGGAACTAATGATTGTGCTATCGATCACCTTTTCCATAGCATTGCTAGTCTTCATTTTAGAAGCATATAGTAAAAGAATTCGTTTATTTAAAGCAGTATTTAGTGAATCTATTTTGCTAGCAAAAAAAGTCTCAAAAGCCTATTATGCAATGATGATAGCCCATGCTGGTGTTGCAATTCTGGTTCTTGGTATTACCTATTCCACTGGTTGGCAGGAGCAGAAAGAAAATTACTTAAAAATTGGAGATAGCATCACCGTCAATAAATTTAAAGTCACCCTACAAAATGTTGAGCTAATAAAAAAAGAAAACTTCCATGCAGTTAGAGGTACCATGAACATTGAAAACCTATTAAATAATAAAATATTAGGCGCAATAACCCCTGAATATAGATTTTACCTTGTTGAATGTCAGAAAAACGTCGAAAGTAGTATCTACCATAACTTATTTTCTGATATTTATGTTGTAATCGGCGAGATTGATAAGAACAAAAGCAAAATTGCAACTAAAGTATACTATAAACCAGGTATGTCTATAATCTGGTTTGGCTCTATTTTAATCGCTTTTGGTTCGCTGCTTGCAGCTATTCCTTTGAATATTCGTTTGAATATTCGTTCTAAAACTGGTCGCTAAGGAAGAAAACATGCCATGGCATTATTAGGCATATTGCCATTAAGTCTCTTCCAGTTCGCCAAAATAGGACGTCAATCCATTAAGCGATTAAACAAAATATCAGATTGGCATTCCTATACTTTAGATTACATCCTTCTTCAACGTTTTTCACTAAGTGGACTATCCAAAATAATGTCAGATCTTTAACAAAAGAAAAAAGCTGCTATAATCTGATATGTGTAGTTTACAGTTATTTGCAGCTGATCCTATTTTACTTAACTGCATTGAAACTCCAGAAATATATGATCTTGATACGGCTCCTAAAAATTTTAACTCCTTAAACAATTTATGAAGAAAACCTGGTTCTCCAAATAGTGCAGCTGGAAAGCTGATATACATAGTAGGTAGAGTCACTGATGTAAACTTTTTGCCAATAGAAAATGTTGTGATTTCCATATGACACGCAAATGCTTGTGGTGTAAACCATTATGATGAGAATATAGACGATAATCAGCATGAACCAGACTTTGCTTGGTCAGGAAGATTCATTATAAATAATCTTGGTTATTATAACTTTATTACAATAATGCCTAGCAAAAGTAGTGATAGAGCGTTACATGTAAATTTTTTAGTTCAACATCCAGATTTTTCGGAATTCACAACACAAATGTTTTTTACTAATAATTGTTGTGATAACTGTATCGACCTTATTCTTGAAGATTTTTTGGTAGTGGATTAGCAAGTCTGCTGATAGCACCACTTTCCCGTAACGACCAGGGTATTAAAACTTATACGTTTAATATTACCTTGTGCGGATATAATAAATTTTCTAGCAAGAAATAAATCTGTTGCACAACTCTATATTACGTACAAATTTATTATCTTTTTAAGACGAGCTTTGAATTTTTGAAATGTCATTACATTGTTAATACGTATGTCAAGAAACGATAATGTATCGGTAAAATCTTCTGAATAATCATTAATGAAGAAAAACATTGTACTTAAATATACTCCCGCTAATATCGCTCGTTTTGTGTAGTAATTAAAGTCTGTTGATTGGTCATTAATACCATACCAAATTGCGTTAACAGTCTTACATAAAAGTTTACTGGAAAAGTATGTATTTCTTGGCCACATGGAGAATGATAAAATACTCTTTAAAAATTCTCTGTAGTTAGGCAACTTAGCATAATTTGAAAGACGCACTTGAACTGCCAATTTTATTCGCTCACGTATCTTCATGTCTTCTAAGTTAGAGTTCTGTAGCTCTGCTTCCATTGAGTCATTTAAATCTTCTGCTATGTATTCCAAAGCACTATATATTCCATTTTGAAATTTACAAAAGCTATTAGCTAAATTAAGATCTGTACATACCTTTAATAATGTTTTATCGCTTACCCCTTCAAACGGTATAGCTTTAATTAATTCATCTATTATTAGTTTTATTTCGTTACTTGCCACTTTGATATTCTATTGAAGTTGTATGTGCTATTGTAAGTGAATCTTTTAAATTTTTAAACATTTTACAGAAAGCTTCACCACGTTCTGCAAAATTCTTCCACTGATCAAGAGAAGCACAGGCAGGAGAAAGCAATATTGTTATTTCTTCTTTATGGTCAAAGGCTTCCTCACAAGCCAATTCAAATGCATTTTTCAGATTACTACATTCCACAAAATCCACTTTATTTTTCATGATATTTGCAAAATTTCCGGTTGACTCTCCAATTAGAAATGCCTTTTTAATTCTGGAAAAATACTCATTTAGTTGTGTTATACCACCCTCCTTACTTCTCCCACCAACAATCCAATATATATTCCCATAAGACAAAATTGCTTTTTCACTTGATTCAGCATTAGTTGCTTTGCTATCGTTCACAAATGACACATTTCTTATCTTACCAAGCAGTTCATTTCTATGCCTTAGCCCTGAAAAAGATCTAATTCCGTTAATAATAGTGCTACTATCTACTTCGAGTAACTTACACACCGCGTACGCAGATGCTACGTTTTCTGCATTGGAAATCAAATTTATTTTTGCATCATCTATTGGCAGACACTTCCCGTAATCAAACAAGTTATTGTCTATTAATGATATACCATTCTTCACTGAATGTCTTCCAGATATTGAAACTTTACTTCCAGTGAAATTATTAAATATATCAGCAGTAATTTTATTATCACATCCTATCACTGCTGTTTTACTACCATTTATTAGCTTTAATTTAGTTGCTATGTAATTTTCCATACTTCCATGCCTATCTATGTGATCTGGTGTGATATTTAATAATACTACAATATCTACCTCTGTTATCTGAGTGGTTTTATATTGTAATTCATCGCAAGAAACATTGATTCCAGCGTCAAGCGCTGGAACGACAGAGGTGCTGTTGAGTAGCTCTAACTGAAAAGAGGAGAGTTCAATTACATAAATTTCTTCATTTTCACTTAAGTTTAAAACAGGATTGCCTAAATTTCCTCCAATGCCTACTCTTTTTCCTGCGAGTTCTAATATGTGTCCTATTAGTGACGTAGTAGTAGATTTACCATTCGTTCCTGTAACGCCTACTACTTTCTGATTTCTAGTTTTAGCTTCAAGAAATAACTCAATATCTGATTTGATTTTGCACTCAAAGCTTTTTGTAAGTTTCACTATCCAATGCGGTTCTGGGTATGTGAATGATATTCCTGGGCTTAAAATTAACGCATTTATCTCCTGCCAATTGTATTCTTTCGGATGAATAAAATTACACTTTTTATATATTTCTTTTGCATTTAAAATCTGTCCTTCATCATCATCCCATGCATATACTTTTGCT
This sequence comes from Wolbachia sp., assembly GCA_028803175.1. Lineage (GTDB taxonomy): Bacteria > Pseudomonadota > Alphaproteobacteria > Rickettsiales > Anaplasmataceae > Wolbachia. The sequence continues at coordinate 15,341 of JARBCG010000042.1, read as the reverse complement.
CCACTGTTCATTAGGGCATTAATAGCGGATAAGCCAGTTTTACCAAGACCAAGAACCGCAACGTTTTGATTTTTGTATTTATTTAGCTTAATCATGAAAAATAAGTTAAAAACAGTCCTAAGCCTAAACTTAGTTTATATATTTCTTTATCCAAGCTAAAATTTTATCAGATTGACTTTCATCTGAGTTTAGATCAGCTGCAAAGTGTGTAACATATTTTTCATCAGGACCAACTAGATACATAATCGAAGAATGATTAATTTCCTCTTCTCCACCTACATTGCTCACGTAAACTCTGTATTTTGAAATTACTTCGTCTATTTTCTTCTTATCCCCAGTTAACATTTGTATCCTGTTATCAAATTGTTGTTGGAATTCTTTAAGTCTCTCCACACTATCGCGCTCAGGATCAACTGTGATAAAAAATGTCCGTAGTTTGTCATTAGCTTTCTCATCCAACTTTGCCAGCGTTTCAGAAATAATTCCAAGATTCATAGGACAAATGCGTTTGCATGAAGAAAATCCAAAGAAAATTAGCTTATACTTATCCTTAAAGTCACTACTATGTATAATCTGTCCTTCTTGGTTCATTAAAGAAAAATCTCCACCAATTTTTACCTCTTCACTATGGATTGCTGTTGTAGCAAAGATACCCTTTTCAGTAAAGTAACAATAACCTACAAAAGCTATTGCCAATACCATTAATATATTAGATAGTAATCTTACTAATTTTATCATGAAATATGCTTAAAATAAAATTGTATTATAACTTTACTTATCAGTTTGTTCAATATATTCCTTCCAAAGTGGATTGTTGATCTGTTCCAGTAGTTTTTTGTGTGCATTAACTTCATCATCACTTGGAAGATGTTCTCTAGGAGTTAAATTATGTGTTTTATGCTGGACAAATGTTCCACCACCTTCTTGATCTTCTTCACTACTAAACAAAAAAGTTTGTAATCCTCCTGTCAGCTCAACATATACTTTTGCAAGCAATTGAGCATCTATCAATGCTCCGTGCAATTCTCTATCTTCTAATGATATGTCAAAACGCTTACATAGTGCATTTAAAGAAGCAGGCGATCCTGCAAATTTATTTCTTGCAAGAGGTAGAGTATCTATTACCCTATCAGAACAAATGAGTTCGGCATTTAGCTTTTCCAACTCCATATTAAGGAACCTAACATCGAATTCAGCGTTATGAATTACTAAAATATCATTAGATATGAAGTCAAGAAATTCAAGCGCTATATCTGAAAATGGTGGTTTATCTCTTACAAAATTTTCACTAATTCCATGAATTTTAAAAGAGTGATAAGGTATATCTCTTTCTGGGTTGATATATTGATGAAATACATTACCTGTTTGGATACGATTAATTAATTCCACACACCCTATTTCAATAATGCGGTGACCCGATTTAGTATCAAGACCAGTTGTTTCGGTATCAAGTACTATTTCACGTAGCTTATTTTGCATTACCAAACACACAAATAAGACTAACTGTACTTGCTATTTGTTGCTAAATCCTTATCATTGCCCGCCTTTTTATAGTTAATAGAAACAAGTAACCAGCTTGGATCTGACGAATTAATGTTCTTCTTAAATTGCCATACATCCTCAACTTTATTAATAGTAGACGTGCTGCCTGATATAATATTTCCTGAGCTATCTTTAATGAAATTAATTTGCTCTGAAAAGAAGGATACTGCAATAAATACTATATTTTTTACTAATTTTATTTCTTCAATCTTCTGTGAAAAAATAGAAACTATTGTAGATTCATGATTTTCGTCTAACTCTTCTCGATGTTTAATCTTCTCCGTGAAATTATTGTATAAATCTTTATCAAGAAGAGGTTTTAGTTGTGTCAAATTTCCTTGATTGAAATATTGTATGATTAATTCAAAAGCTATATTTGAACCCTTCATGAAGTGAGCAACAGAGAAATCTTTGTTTTTTTTCAATATCTGTTCATGAGCAGATATTATTGAATTTTTGTCAGCACTATTAATGTTGATATAATCTTCAACATTTTCTAATACATCTTCTTCTCTTTTATTTATATCTAATATGCTAGTTAGTTTTGTGAGATTGAGGTTGGTTGACCTTCCTAAAGAATTATATAAACGTGAAAAAATAAATGCTGCTAATAAAGCATATATTACAAGCTCTATCATAGTAACTCAACTCCTTGGCGTATAGAATATCTAAACATTATTAACTATTAATGAAAATGAAATTGCAAGGTTGTTTAATACCAACTTGTAATTGGATTTGCTATTCATTTATAAATGAATATATTATATAAGAAAATGTTAAATATTTCAACTGAATAAAGGAGATATAAAAAGATGCAACAGCAAAAAATGAGAATCCATGGTCAATATATTAAAGATTTATCATTTGAGAATCCAAATTCACCTTTTCTTGCTTCGAACAAAGCGCCTGATATCAACGTCATGGTCAACATAAATTCAGTCAGATTAGAAGGAAAAGAAGGAGGATCTAAAGAGAAATCTTTTCATGAAATTACTTTACATGTAGAAATAAAGGCAACAATACAAGATACAGAAAAAATAAAAACTGCGTCACAAACAAACGATAGTAAAGAGAATATAGCTTTTGTTTGCGAAATAAAATACTGTGGTATTTTTTCAATGGAAAATTCTCAAACACTGGATGAAGAGCTAAAAAAATGGTTATTTGTTGATGCACCTATTTTTCTTTTTCCTTTTGCAAGAGAAATAATTGCAAGAATTACCAGTAGTAGTGGATTTCCTCCTCTTATGCTAGATCCTATAGATTTCGAAACTATGTATGAACAACAGAGTAGGCAGTAAAAAAGCAATGGTAGTAATTCTAATTTTAACTAATATGTTGTAATATATCTGTATATATAACATAAGGTGAGATGAATAATTCTTTAAATTCAAAAACAATCTTAAATATTGATGGAAAGTCATACAATTACTTCAGTTTAAGTGCTGCTAGCAAATTCCTAGGTGTAGATATATCTAAATTACCTTGTTCACTTAAGGTTTTATTTGAAAATTTATTGCGTAATGAGGATGGAGTTAACGTAAAATTAGATGATATCAAAATACTAGCAAATTGTGTTAATAAACATGCTAATCATGAAATCAGTTATAAACCAGCAAGAGTATTGATGCAGGATTTTACAGGGGTGCCAGCTCTTGTCGATTTAGCTTCAATGCGCAGCTATGTGAAGAAAAAAGGAGGAAATCCAAGTAATATCAATCCTTCAGTTCCTGTTGATCTTGTGATTGACCACTCTGTTCAGGTGGATAGTTATGGAAGTAATTCCGCTTTCAGCAAGAATGTTGAACTAGAAGTAAAAAGAAACTTAGAAAGGTACCAGTTTTTAAAGTGGGGGGAAGCATCTCTCACAAATTTTAGAGTAGTACCACCTGGCACAGGAATTTGTCATCAAGTGAATTTAGAATATTTAGCACAAGTTGTTTGCAATAATAATGGTTTTGTATACCCTGACACTCTAGTTGGCACTGACAGTCACACCACGATGACCAATGGTTTATCAATCTTGGGCTGGGGTGTTGGTGGAATAGAAGCTGAATCTGTAATGCTCGACCAATCAATTAGCATGGTTATTCCAGAAGTAATAGGATTTAAGCTTACAGGCAAACTCTCTGAAGGAGTTACCGCTACTGATTTAGTACTTACAATTACAAATATTTTAAGAACAAAAGGTGTTGTAGGCAAATTTGTAGAATTTTATGGTAACGGGCTAGATTTTTTATCTTTGGCAGACAGGGCCACTATAGCAAACATGGCTCCAGAGTATGGTGCAACTTGCGGTTTCTTTCCTATTGATCAAAAAACTCTAGACTATTTACATTTAACTGGAAGATCAGAAGAATTAATAAAGCTAGTTGAAGTGTATGCAAAAGAACAAGGATTGTGGCGTATTAATGATGATCTAGTATTTTTTAACACATTAGAACTTGATTTATCAAATGTAGAGCCAGTAATGGCTGGCCCTAAAAGACCTCAAGACAAGATTTCTCTATCGCAAGTCACAGAATCTTTCTATACATCATTTTCAATTGAGGAGCACGAGCAAACAAAATTGCCACTAGAAATTGAGTTTCGAGATGGAAGTGTAGTGATCGCAGCAATAACGAGTTGTACTAATACTTCCAATCCGAGTGTAATGATGGCGGCAGGTCTTGTTGCACGCAATGCGATAAAACTTGGATTAAAATCAAAGCTTTGGGTTAAAACCTCACTTGCACCAGGATCAAAAATTGTAACGGAGTATCTTGAAAAATCTGGACTACAAGAGGATTTAAATTCTCTAGGTTTTAACTTGGTTGGGTATGGTTGCACCACATGCATAGGAAATTCTGGTCCACTCAATAAAGATATAGAAGATGATATTAAAAACAAAAATTTAACTGTTGCAGCGGTTTTATCTGGTAATCGTAATTTTGAGGGAAGAGTTCACCCTTTAGTTAAAGCTAACTATCTGGCATCTCCACCACTTGTCGTGGCTTATGCTCTTGCTGGTACTGTGAAAATTGACTTAACTAAAGACCCAATATGTAAAGACAAAAATGGAAATAATGTTTATCTCAAGGATATATGGCCAACAAATCATGAGATCGAAGATTATGTGAGCAAAATGGTAACACGTGAAATGTTTATAGAAAAATATAAGGATGTATTCTCTGGCGATGAACACTGGAAAAAGATAAAGTGTGAAAAAAGTGAAATCTATAATTGGGATACAAGCAGCAGCTATATACAAAATCCGCCTTATTTTGATAATTTATCGCTTACAGATAACGAAGATGATGTAATTAATATAAAAAATGCACAAATATTAGCAATGCTTGGTGATAGCATCACTACTGATCATATCTCTCCAGCTGGTAACATTGCTTCAAGTAGTCCTGCAGGTATTTATTTAAAGAGTCTTGGAATTGAGATTCAAAATTTCAATTCTTATGGATCTCGTCGCGGCAATCACAACGTAATGATGCGAGGAACTTTTGCCAATATCAGAATAAAAAATGAAATGGTTAATATTGAAGGATGTTATACGAAACATATTCCTTCAGGAGAAACTATGTCAATCTTTGACGCAGCAATGCGTTATAAGGAAAATAACGTGCCTCTAGTTATTGTGGCAGGAAAAGAATATGGAATAGGTTCAAGTAGAGATTGGGCAGCAAAGGGTACTTTATTGCTTGGAGTGAAGGCCGTCATTGCAGAAAGCTTTGAACGTATACATAGATCTAATTTGATTGGTATGGGTGTTCTTCCGCTTGTATTTCAAAGTGGAATAACTAGAAAAATATTTGACGGTAGTGAAATAGTTAGCATAGAAGGAAAAATAATGCCTCATGCAAATCTGGAATGTCTCATAAGGAAAAGCGATAATTCTGAGCAAATAATTCAGTTAAAATGCCGTATTGAGACACTGACTGAAGTGGAATATCTAAAAAGTGGTGGAGTGTTAAATTACATACTTGAATGATCTTGTTGACATAATACTAATTTAGTGCTAAAATCCTCATAGTTTCTTCTAGTAAATTATCACAAAGAACGAGACTATTGCGGCAAGCATTTGCTGCTTTTGAAACTATTTCAAAGCGTGCTAGAAATTTGAAAGGTAAAATCCTATAAATCTAAATTAATTTAGCCGTATCGTATGCTTTTTAGTATAGTGAAAATTACTAAATTTAATTAAAAATTATCTTCTATAAGTTGGATGTCACTTTTTGATGAATAATAATTTGCTCTACATAAAGTTATAATGTAATTTTACTTTGTTTTGGGGTATGATGTCAGAGTGTTTTTTGGAGATAATTATATATGATAAGCTCTATACAAGAACCTAATGAGTTAAGAAAACGTTTACAAGGATTTTATCGTACTGATGAAAAAAGTTATATACGTTATCTTGTAGAAAAAGCAGAGCTCTCAACTGATTCAAAAAGCAGGATCTATAATATTGCAAAACAAGTTATTGAGAAAGTAAAAAGTAAAAAACTAGGTATTATAGATTCTTTCATGAATCAATACTCACTCTCCAATGATGAGGGAATAGCCTTGATGTGTCTTGCTGAGTCACTACTTAGAATACCAGATAACTATACAGTAGATGAGCTAATAAAAGACAAGATTGCCAATCAAGAGTGGAAAAAACATTCAGGTAGTTCTTCTTCTTTGTTTGTAAATGCTGCTACATGGGGATTAATAATAGGTAGCAGCATATTAAGGAATAATGAAGAAGATTTGAAGTTTTACAATATAATTTCCAAGCTGCTTAAAAACTTAGGGGAACCTACTATTCGTAGTGCAATAAAAAGCGCAATGTCTATGCTTGGTAAACACTTTGTTGTTGGAGAAACTATAGAAGAAGCTTTGAGATATGCGAAACAAGATGACAATAGTAAGTTTTTATACTCTTTTGATATGCTTGGTGAAGCTGCTCACACGGTTGAAGATGCAGAAGAGTACCTTAATTCATATATGCACTCGATAAAAGCTATAGGTGAGTCTTCTGAAATAAATGATTGTTTTAAGTCCCATGGGATTTCAATAAAATTGTCTGCTTTACATCCACGTTATGAATTTAACCAGTTCGATCGTGTGGCTGAAGAGATACTCGCTAAGGTTTTAGAACTTTGTCGTGAAGCAAAAAAGTACAATATTTCGCTATGCATAGATGCAGAAGAAACGGAAAGGCTTGAAATGTCCTTAATTTTGTTTGAACAATTGCGTCTTGAGGAATCACTGTCTGGTTGGGAAGGACTTGGCTTGGCTGTACAAGCATATCAAAAACGTGCTTTATCTGTTCTTGATTTTATAGAAGATGTTGCTCTTCGATCAAAGCATAAAATTATGGTAAGACTTGTAAAAGGTGCTTACTGGGACTCAGAGATTAAACGCACACAGGAACTTGGATTAAATGATTACTCGGTATTTACAAGAAAAAGCTATACTGATGTATCTTACTTAGTCTGTGCACAGAAACTTTTAAGTAAAGCAAACAATTTTTATCCGTGCTTTGGAACTCATAACGCCTATACTTTTGCTTCTATCATGGAACTTGCTGATAAAAACCATCCTGGATTTGAATTTCAACGCTTACACGGCATGGCAAAAGACTTGTATGATTATGCAATGTCAGAACTTGCAACAAATGTTAGCTGTCGTGTATATGCTCCAGTTGGTAAACATAGTGATTTATTACCGTATCTTATTAGACGCCTTCTAGAAAATGGAGCTAATAGTTCATTCGTCAACCAAATACATGATCCAAATATTAAAACCGAGGAATTAATTCTAGATCCATTAGAGAAAGCTATAAGTTTTAATTATGAACCTCATTCAGCAATTCCATTACCACAAAACATATTAGGGTCAGAAAGAAAAAATTCCTTAGGAATGGATATTAGTGATTCAGTTGTAGCTTCACAATTTGCAAATGATATAAAGAATTTTAGTAAAAAAAAATGGCAAGTTGGATCAATAATTGAAGGACAGTCATTTTTCGATGATGCTAAATTTACTGAAGTAGTGAATCCAGCGCATTTGGAACACGTAGTAGGAGAAGTATCAAACGCAACAAGTGAGCAAGCTCTTAGTGCCCTTAAGGTCGCGCATGAAGCATTTCCTGAGTGGCAGAACATTCCAGCAGAAGAACGTGCTAAACACCTGGAGAAAGCCGCCGATCTTCTTGAAGAAAGAATGAAAGAGTTAATTTACATTCTTATTCGAGAGGCAGGAAAAATTTTATCTGACGCAATAGCAGAAATGAGAGAGGCAGTGGATTTTTTGCGTTACTATGCAATGATAGCAAAAAATAAACTGAGTTGTTGGAAAAAATTACCTGGACCATCTGGTGAAGACAACTTCATTTTTTTTGAAGGTAGAGGGGTTTTCTTATGTATATCACCATGGAATTTTCCACTAGCCATTTTTCTTGGACAGGTCTCAGCTGCACTCGCAGCGGGCAATACTGTGCTTGCAAAACCAGCAGAGCAAACACCAATTATTGCCTGTGAGGCAATTAAAATACTACATGAAGCTGGAATACCAAAAAATGTACTACACCTCATTCAAGGGGAAGGTGGATATTTAGGCAAGATATTAGTACCAGACAATAGAATTGCTGGAGTAGCTTTTACTGGTTCAACACACACTGCTCAGATAATCAATAAAATGCTTGCCAATAGAGATGGTCCCATTGTTCCGCTTATTGCTGAAACTGGTGGATTAAACGCTATGATCGTTGATAGCTCTGCTCATTTAGAGCAAGTTACTATGGATGTCTTACTTTCTGCGTTTCGTAGCGCAGGCCAACGTTGTTCCGCACTTAGAGTATTATTTATTCAAGAGGACATAGCAGAAAGACAGATAAAAATGATATGCGGTGCAGCGCAAGAATTAAAAATCGGAGATCCAGTACAACTTAGCACAGACATTGGTCCGATTATTGACAAAGCATCTATGGATATGTTAACTAAACATACAAAAAAAATGTCTGAGGATAAAGATTCAAACCTTTTATCTAAAGTACCTATGGATACGAATTCTCATAATGGTTATTTTTTTCCTCCATATGTTTATGAAATACAGAAAATTTCGCAATTAAAACAAGAAGTATTTGGTCCTATTTTACATATCATACGTTTTAATAAGTCAAAATTGGATGAGGTAATTAATGATATAAACAATACAGGATATGGGCTCACGTTCTCTTTGCAGAGCCGTATACAAAATCAAATTGATCTGATAAGTAAAAAAATATCAGTTGGAAATGTATATATTAATCGCAATCAGATAGGTGCAGCAGTTGGTATGCAACCGTTTGGTGGTAGACAATTATCTGGCACTGGACCAAAAGCTGGTGGCCCTAATTATTTGCAACGCTTTTCTACAGAGAAAGTTGTAAGTGTTAACACTACAGCATTTGGTGGTAATACCACACTTATGTGCTTAGACTAATTTAGTAGACTTCTTTCATAGTTTGAAAATAACTCTATTTTCAAACCATAATTGCGCTCCTATAATGAAACATGATATCACGTAATTTATTGTTTTTATTACCACCTGAAGCTGCTCACTCTTTGGCAATTATGGTATTGAAAAACACACCATGTAGAAAGCCTATAAAACTACCAGATTCTTTAAGTGTAAACTTCTTCAATAATAAACTCAGGAGTCCTGTTGGCCTTGCTGCAGGTTTTGATAAGAATGCGGAAGTTATAAAACCTATGCTCTCATTCGGCTTCGGATTTGTTGAAGTTGGTACTGTAACCAAGAATCCGCAATATGGGGACAAAAAGCCAAGAATTTTTAGATTAGTTGAAGATCAGGGAGTGATTAATAGACTTGGATTTAATAATAAAGGAATAGACTATTTTCTTAAACAAGTAAGTAAAACTAAGCTTAATTACTGTGTTTTTGGTATCAATATAGGGAAAAATAGTACATCAAAAGACCAAGTCAGTGATTATATTGATTTACTAAAGATAGTATACGGGAAAAGCGATTATATAGTGTTGAATATTTCATCTCCCAATACGCCTAATTTGCGTAATTTACACAATAGGCAAGAACTATTAGAGCTATTAAAAGCTATAACGTTCACTCGCAGATCAATTGATATTACTGAGCTCATACCAATAATATTAAAAATATCACCAGACATAGACCAGCATACAAAGGAAAACATTGCTGAGCTTACACTTGAATATAAAATTGACGGACTAATAATAAGTAACACTACTATACGTCGAGATAATTTACATTCTCATCAGAGCGAAACTGGTGGCTTAAGTGGTAAACCATTATTTCAGCTTTCGATAGAGCTATTAAGCGATATGTATAAACTTACCAGAGGTAAAATACTACTGATAGGATGTGGAGGAATTTCAAATGGTGCCGATGCGTATGAAAAAATAAAAGCAGGTGCATCTTTAGTACAGCTATATACAGCACTGGTATATCATGGGCCTCAAGTTGTAAATACAATCAACTTAGAGCTTGCAGATCTAGTAAGAAGAGATGGATTTAACAATGTAAGTGAAGCAGTTGGTTCATACATTAAACTTTAACAACATGTCTTGTCTTATCGCTCAATTAGGCCACCTATAATTCATTCTTTTCTTTTTTGATTTTTAACCTATAGTTAAAATTAAAAAGTATGACATTTTTACCTAAAAAAGATCCGATTAATTTGTTTTCACAATGGTATAAAACGGTCTCATCAACTGCAATGACACTTGCAACTTGCAACAAAGGCTGCACTCCATCCGCAAGGATAGTTCTGTTAAAAGAGTACAGCAAAAGAGGTTTTGTGTTCTTCACTAATGTCAATAGTAGAAAAGGAAGAGAATTGACTAAAAACCCTAAAGCTGCATTAGTATTTCACTGGGCAGATTTCTCTAAACAAGTGCAAACAATGGAGTTTTCCAGGCAAGTACGAATCGAAGGCAATGTAAAACTTCTCAGCAGCGACAAAGCAGATGAATATTTCTCCTCTCGTTCACGTGATAGCAAAATTAGTGCATGGTGCTCAAAGCAATCCAACGTTCTAAAAAACTGGCAAGATTTTGAGCAAGATATTGAATGTAAAAACAAGGAATTTTACAATCAGCAAATTTCCCGGCCTAATTTTTGGGTAGGATTTTGTGTAGTACCTAAAGTAATTGAATTTTTGGAAGAAGGTGAACATAGAAGACATACTAGATTTAAATACACCTTGATTGAAGAAAACAATTGGAAGATAGAACAACTGTATCCTTAAACTGGTCTGTTATACTAAACAGTTTCAATTGCATTTCATTCTAAAAACCTTTAAATTTACTTCACAACTTACACTAAAATACAATGAATCAAACTTGGAATTTATTAGAAACAGGACAAAAAGAAGATTACAAAATTGCATATATAAACGCTCGTGTTATCGATCCTGAGACAAAACTTGATATCAAAGGTTCACTTTTAACTGAAGGAAATAAAATTGTTGATTTTGGTGAGGCATTATTTTCAAATGGCATTGATGAAGTTATAGACTGCGAAGGACTTGTTCTTATGCCAGGACTTGTTGATATTCATGTGCACTTTCGTGAGCCAGGGCAAGAACATAAGGAAACCATATATACAGGCAGCAAATCTGCAGCTGCAGGAGGTGTAACAACTGTAGTTTGTCAGCCTAATACTGTTCCAGCAATTGATAGTGTTATTTTAGCTAAATATTTGAAGTATAGAGCATTCGAAACTTCATATGTAAACGTTGAATTTTACGCAAAAATCACTACTTCAGAGGAAAAGTTGACTGAAATGGTACTCCTGAAAGAAGCAGGTGCTGTTGGTTTCACTGATGATGGCATGCCAGTTATGAATCCATTTATTATGAGGCAAGCGTTGCTTTATTCAAGTATGCTGAATGTTCCGATTGCTCAACATGCAGAAGACTTAAATTTATCTGCAGGTGGTGCAATAAATGAAGGTAAGGTCTCTGAAGAATTAGGAGTTAAAGGTATTTTAAGTGCGTCAGAATCGGTCATGGTAAGTCGTGATATATTACTAATGAAAGATATTGAAAATGTGCACTATCATATTTTACACGTCTCTTCAAAGGATTCACTTGATGCAATTGAACGTGCAAAAAATATAGGACTCAATGTTACTTGTGAAGTAACACCACATCATTTTACTTTGACTGAAGATATAGTCAAACAACACGGAGCAATAGCAAAGATGAATCCACCGCTTCGCACAGAAGATGATCGTCTAGCCATGATTGAAGGCTTAAAAAGTGGCGTTATAGATTGTATTGCAACTGACCATGCTCCGCATGATCGTAGTTCTAAAGATTTGCCACTTGAGAATGCCGCATTTGGTATTGTTGGCCTTGAAACCATACTTCCTTTGTCACTTGAACTTTACCACAGTGGAAAGATGAGTTTATTTGACGTACTTGCAAAACTTACATATAAACCTGCAGATATAATACGCATACCACGTGGACGTATACAAAAGAACTTAATGGCAGACTTGATTTTAGTTGATTTGAATCATGAGTGGGAAATTAAAACCGAAAATTTTGTTAGTAAATCAAAGAATTCTCCTTTTGATGGATATAAGGTAAAAGGACGTGTGATACGCACTGTTGTATCTGGTAAAACTGTATACTTACAGAGCATTACCCAAAATGATAAGTAGGTAATTGAGCGTTTTACATCCTAGATAATACTTACAATCAAAAATTAATATTGAGATCCATAATAAATTAATTTATAGTTATACATACTTTTATGTTAAGTAATTGATGTATACTATGACAAAAGAGTTTAAAAATCTTTAAAAATTATCAGAAGCAAAGAACTTATATAAGAAGAAAAAGTTGTACAGCTACAACCTATTTTGGACACAAATCCTGGTCTTGTTAATGTTGTAAACAAGAATAGAAGAACACTTCTATTATATGCCGTTTTTTATGGAGAAATACAAGCATCGTAAAACTTCTCATAATAAATTGTGCTCATAGCAGTATCCACTGTTTGCTTTTCAAAATAGCCACATGGTAATTGCTAAATTTCTTATTGAGCATACATTGGTACAAAATCTTAACAAAAATAAACCTGATTTTCTCAATGAAGAGCTATTAAATCATTGGAATGAATGTAAAGATGAACTTGAGAAAATACAAGGACAAAAGATCGGCAATAGCAGGGTATCATTTTATGACACCCTGATAGTAAAAGAAAATGAATCGGTATCTTATATGGAAAATAAAGATGTTATAGAAATATTAAATATGGGTAACTATCAATTATAACCAGCTAAAGCTGGTAGTTAAAAAAAACGCATGTAAAGCAGATTATGAGTTTAAAAACTTGATGTAAAATCATTAGAATAGCTATGAGGACCTCCTTGTTCTTCGATATACTTCTGTACATCTGTAGAATTCACATTGCCAACTGTATAAGTGTTCAAATTCCTGGAATAACTTGTGACTACTCTTTCCCTTAATATACTGTACCAACTTAGATAGCTCCATGCTTGGAGACATAGAGATTAGCATATGGTCAGGAGTAATATTACCCCTTACTATATCTACATAGTTTGCAGTACATACTTCCATGATAATTTCTTTGCTACGCAATGTTGTTTGACCTGTAAGTATTCTATATATGTATTTAATCTGTACTTGGTACAGAACACTAAATGGTACTTTAAATTAAACGTACTGTGAGAGCTGTGTTTGTAATCCATACTAAACCATACTAAAGTATATTATACTAAAGTGTCCGCCTTAAGGTGAGTGTGTTAACCCATCTACCTCACCACATAAAATGTTTTCTTCCTATTCTCTGTAATCCACTAATCTAACACAGCTGTTTGTTATTTTTTCTTTCACGTGTAAAACCTCCATTTTTATACTAATTATAATATATCACTTTTAGGTTTGACACAGTTTATTTAACACTCCATTTCTTGATATTTGCTAGCTAAAGAAAGGACTACAATTACAAATTACAACAAAAGCAATAGCATAATCTTTATCATCACTGAGTGAAAGGTGTGTTAGGATATTTTGATGAATAAGATTTTTGCTAATATCAACGCAAGGCTTTCCTTGTGAGTCATTATATATTTCTATATCTTTCATTATAATATCCTGGCTAAATCCAGTGCCAAGGGCCTTAACAAAAGCTTCCTTTGCAGCAAAGCGTTTGGCAAAATGTTTTGCCTGCATTTCCTGACTGTTGTACTCTTTACTTATTTCAATTTCTTTTTTAGTGTATACCCTATTTAAAAATTTCTCCCCGTATTTTTGCAATACTTTTAGTATTCTTGGTATATAAACTATATCTGTGCCTATTCCATATATCATTCTGTTTTAAAGCGATTTATTACTTCTTCAATTTGCATGTCTTTTACTTCTCCAGTTGCTCTGTTTTTTACTTCAACAAGGTTTTCATTGATTGTTTTCTTACCAATGATTATTTGCCATGGTAAACCTATCAAATCCATTCTAGAAAATTTTACTCCTACACTTTCTTCCAAGTCATCGTAAAGTACTTTGTTGTTACTCAAAGTTTCATATATCTGATTTGCAGTATTGACGCATTTTTCTTCTTTGGTTTGCAAGTTAATTAGTCCAGTTTTAAAAGGAGCAATAGCTTCTGGCCAGATAATTCCTTTATCATCGTGAAAAGCTTCTATGATTGCTCCAACTAGTCTTGACACGCCAATTCCGTATGAACCCATGTGCATATCAACATTTTTACCATCTTTTGTAGTAATATTTGCCTTCATAGGCTTCGAATATTTATCACCAAAGTAAAAAATATGTCCTATTTCAATGCCTTTACTAGTTCTTAATTGTTCTTGTGGCACAGAGCAAGTTTTAGGATCATGCATACCATCTGCAACAGCATATATACTTTTCAGGCTTTCTATGTCCTCACTTTCCAGCAATTCTGTAAATTTATTATCATAATATAATATGCTTTCACCTGTATTTGCCAATATGTGGAACTCATGGCTTAGATTTCCTCCGATTGGACCAGTGCCTGCTTTGGCTCCAATTGGAGCAAGGCCCATACGTTTAAAGATTTTTATGTAAGTCTTGTGCATTAAATTGTATGAGTTTAATGCACCTGCGTAATCTACATCAAAACTATATGCATCCTTCATCAGGAATTCTCTGCCTCTTATTACACCATAACGTGGCCTTACTTCATCACGAAACTTCCATTGAATTTGGTATAAACAAAGCGGCAAACTTTTATAACTTTTTATTGCATTCCTAATTAAATCAGTCGCGACTTCTTCATGAGTTGGACCAAAAAGCATATCATATTTATGCCTATCCTTTATTCGCAGCATTTCTTTACCATAATCTTCATAGCGTCCTGATTCCTGCCAAAGACTTGCCGGTTGGACGCAAGGCATTAAGATTTCCATTGCACCTGACTTATTCATCTCATCTCTGATTATGCCTTCAATATTTTTAAGAACTTGCAGACCAAGTGGTAACCATGTGTATATACCTGATGCTGTTTGCTTGATTAGGCCTGCTCGCAGAGAATATTGATGAGAGATAATCTGAGCATCAGTTGGAATTTCCTTGAGAGTTGGTAGGTAATACTTAGATAGACGCATTGTAATAACCCAAATTCATATCAAAGAACTCTAATACAAATTGCTTTTTTGGTAAACTCATCTTGAAGATAGGGAAGTATAATGCATCCCATAAACTAGAGCAAAAAAAAATTGGTTGATCCGAGTAAAAATGAATGGAGTGTAGTATGGGAATAAAAAAGTAT